>NZ_JBFAMU010000546.1:0-3125 GCF_040656655.1 Micromonospora sp. NPDC049799 | reverse complement strand
AGGAGGTCGCGAAGAAGACCGACGACGTCGCCGGTGACGGCACGACGACGGCGACCGTCCTGGCCCAGGCCCTGGTCCGTGAGGGCCGGCGTACCCGCATCGGGCTCGTCCCGGCGCACCGGGAGGCCGCGCTGCCCGTGGCGCGCGACGTCCTCGCCCTGGCCGCGCGGGGCTGACCGCGCGGCCTCTCCGGGCCGGCTGCGGAACGATCGCGCTCCGGTGACCGATGATGAACCAGCGTCGAACGCCTTTGCCCGCACCCTCAGCAATCCAAGACATAGATAGATTTACATGTAACGCTCAAAGGTGTATGAAGGCTGCAAGCACGCCTGGGTGCTGGTTCCTCGGGAGGAGCGACGATGAAGAATGCTCTACGCCGCCTGCGAACGGCGGCTGTCGCGCTCGGCGCCTGCACACTCGGGCTGAGCCTGCTGTCGATCCCCGCCGCCGAGGCGTACTCGGGTCAACCCCTCGCGCCGAAGTCGGAGCGGGCACCCGAGTCACGTCAGTTCTCGGTGGAGGGTGTCCCCACGGTCGGCGAACTCCGCACCGTCGACAGCTCGCTGTCCTACGCCCGGAACGGCCGGACACAGATCATCCGGCATCCCGGCGCCGCGTACGTCAAGGTGCATTTCAGCGCACTGAGACTGGCGCCCGGCGACCATGTGACCGTGTCGAGCCCCGACGGCCGGGAGAGCTACCGGTACGACCGCCACCTGAACCGGGCGACCGGCTCGGACTACACCACCGACGGACAGCCGGGCTTCTGGGCGATGTCGGTCGAGGGTGACACCGCGGTGGTGACCCTGCACAGCAACCGCCGCTCCCGGGGCAGCGCCGCGACCATCGACCGGTTCTGGCGCGGCTACGACCGCGCCGAGATCACCCAGCACAACCTCTCCACGCAGTCCGTCTGCAGCACCGACGCGCGCCGCGACGTGGTCTGCTACCAGGCCAGCCACCCCAGCGAGTACGCGCAGGGCCGGGCGGTGGCGCGGCTGCTGATCAGCGGCGGCGGGCTGTGCACCACCTGGCGTGTCGGCAACACCAACCGCATGCTGACCAACAAGCACTGCTTCTCGACGCAGGCCGCCGTCAGCGGCAGTGAGATGCAGTTCAACTACCAGTGCGCCACCTGCGGCGGCGCGAATCCCGGCCCCGGCACCAAGGTGAGCGGTGCCACCCTCTACAAGGTGAGCAGCGGTGGGTCCGGCGAGCTGGACTACGCGCTGTACTCGGTGAACAACTTCACCAGCATTCAGGGGTACGGCACGCTGTACCTGGCGACGACCGCCACCAGCACCGGCACGCGGATGTACATCCCGGGGCACGGCGACGGCAGCCCGAAGCGACTGTCCATCTACGAGAACACCCAGGGCGGCACGACCTGCACCGTGAAGAACGCCAACTACAACACCTGGAACATCAGCTACAGCTGTGACACCTCCGGCGGCAACTCGGGCTCGCCGGTGCTCAACGCCAGCCACCGCGTGATCGCCCTGCACCATCTCGGCGGTTGTCCGTCCAACCAGGGCGCGAAGGCGCACCTGATCTACAACCAGATCGCCAGCCTGATCGACAACGGTTGACGACACCTGACGACGACGGGCCGTCGAGGGCGCGCACGCGCCAGGCGGCCCGTCGGCACTGCCGGGCTCACGACGGTTGGGGCGGGATTTCAGCGGTGACGATCGGTGCCCTGGAGGTTCTCCCGCGGCAGCCAGCCGAGAAAGCGGGTTCGTAGGTCCTGCCTGTCGGCCCGGGGCAGGTCGAACAGGGCCGCGCTGAAGCAGGAGCCGAGGTAGATCCCGAGCGCGGGCCCGGTTCCGCCGAACTCCGTGAGAAGTTGGCTCTGTTTGCTGGCGCAGGGCCATTCCTGGGCGCAGCCGCTGCAGGCCCACGTGGGCGGCATGGGCAGGTGCGACCCGGATCGGGCGGCGGCCGCTCGGGCCGACCCGGCACGGTGCGGGTTCGGATTGGAGGCATCCGCACCAGGTAGGTGACAGGTCGCGGCGGCGAAGGTGGCTCCGGTACGCACCAGGGCCTCCGGGCCGGGCTGCTGCGCGAGCAGCGCGGTGAGGGTGTGGTGCGCGAGCAGGTCCAGCCCCGCGCGGTCGATGTCCAGTGTCCTGCACAGGGACACGAGCACGAGGGGTCCGGGCCAGGTGTCGCCGGTCACGACGGAGGTCATCATGTCGTTGAGCAGCGCGCCGACGGCCTGGGCGTGTTCGGCGAAGACCGGTGGGGCGGTGGGATCCCGACCGATGGTGGACATGGTCTGCCTCACCGTGTGGCGGATGATCGAGGTGCCGCGGTCCACATCCACTGGTATCTCCTCGTCAGCGACGTCCAGAAGCGTTGGAACGACGGCCGGGGAACCGACCCTCGGGGGACGACTGCCTGCGGTTGGGGCGTCGTGGTGGTCCGTCCCGATGGTAGGAAGATTTTTCGCCGCGCGGCGCGGATCGACGCAATGGCTGACTGATCAGTCAGTTGCTGGAGGTCCCCTCGGCCCTGATCCTGACGAGGCCGTGTCCCGCCGCGCGTGGTGGCCGTTGTCGCGGCAGCCGGGCACCGCTCAGGCGGAAGGATGATCGTCGCGGCGCAGGCCGTCGAGGCCGTGCTGGATGAAGCGCAGGGCCCGGTCGAAGTGCGCGATGGTGAGCTCGGGGTGCTCGGTGTTCCAGTGGAACTGGTCGCCGGTCATGGCGGAGCGGTGGAGGGCGGCGACGGCGGCAGAGGCGACCATGTGAGGTGTCGGGTCCTGCGGGCTGCTGCCGAGGTCCGAGTCGGCGCCGACGCCACCGCGGCAGCGGTCAGCGACGGTCTGCTCTGGCTGCGACGGGGAGCATTCACCCTCGTCGCGATCGCGCTCACGGCCGCCGGCATTGAACCCGGTGACGGCGGCGCCCCTCGGCGTCCTCATGACCGCAGCGGACCTGCCCAACGAGTTTCCGTACGTCATCGCCGCCGCCTACCTCGCCGCCGCCGGCCTGGTGCTCACCCTGGTGGCCACCACCTGATCGGCCCACCGGCCGGGGTCACCCGCGGTCGTCGGACGCCGGCTGGTGCCGGTGCGGCCGGTTGCGGACGAGGGCGAGCGCGAGGACGGCGGCGGCGAGGAA
>NZ_JBFAMU010000545.1:0-3164 GCF_040656655.1 Micromonospora sp. NPDC049799 | reverse complement strand
GGAGAACCCCACCCCCTCCTTGTACGCCCGACCATTCGGTGTCGGCGAGGCGCCGCTGGGCTGGCAGGGCACGGTGAGCGTGTGGCGCGACCAGACGGACCTGGTGGCGTTCGCGTACCGTCACCCGGAGCACCGCGCCGCGATCACGCGGACCCCCACGGAAGGGTGGTACGCGGAGGAACTCTTCGCGCGGTTCGAGGTGCGCGACGTGGTCGGTGACCGGGCGGTGCTGGGGTGGGTCACGGACGAAAGAGGCAGAGCATGAGGCTGGTGCGGTGGACGCCGGACGACCTCGTCCGGCGGCTGGACGACGTGGTGGCCGTCTACGGCGAGGCGATGGGATACCGCACCGACCTGCTGGACGCCCGGCGCGGCTACATCGCCACCCACGTCCGCCGCCCCGGTTTCCGCGCGGTGGCCAGCCTGACCAGCGAGGGGCACCTGGCCGGCTTCGGCTACGGCTACCTCGGCGCACCCGGCCAGTGGTGGCACGACCAGGTGTGGCGGGCCCTGGACCCGACGGCCCGCCAGCGCTGGCTGACGTACTGCTTCGAGGTGGTGGAGCTGCACGTCCGGCCCCCGGCGCAGGGGCACGGCCTGGGCGCGGGGCAGCTGCGGGCCCTGCTGACCATGGCCGAGGGCGCCACCACGCTGCTGTCCACGCCGGAGGCCGACGAGCAGCGCTCCCGGGCCTGGCGGCTGTACCGGCGGTTCGGCTTCGTCGACATCCTGCGCGACTTCCACTTCCCCGGGGACGAGCGCCCGTTCGGCGTGCTCGGTCGGAACCTTCCGCTGCCCGCGCCCGCCGCACCCGGACCGGGCGCACCGTGACCGCACGGCGGTTCTCCTGGGCGCTGCTGGCCGTGCTGGTGCTGGTGCAGATCTGCTACCCGCTGACCACCGGCACCACCCGGGCCCGGCTCACCGTGGCCACGGTCGTGCTGGGCTACCTGCTGTCGGTGGGCCACGCGCTGCTCACCCGCGGCCCGCGTACGGCGGCGGCGCTGGTCGCGGTGGCCACCGGTGGCGGGTTCGCCATCGAGGCGCTGGGCGTGGCCACCGGTTTCCCGTTCGGCAGCTACGACTACTCCGGCCAGCTCGGGCCGAAGCTCGCCGGGGTACCGCTGATCATCCCGCTCGCGTGGACCTGGATGGCCTGGCCGGCCTGGCTGGCGGCCGTCCGCCTGACCGGAGGCGTCGACCGGGCCACCGGCGCGGACGGGATCGGCGCCGGCCGTACGCTGCGGCGGATCGCGCTGGCCACCCTCGGACTGGCCACCTGGGACCTCTTCCTCGACCCGCAGATGGTCGCCGAGGGCTACTGGGTCTGGCGGGACGCCACCCCGGCGCTGCCCGGCCTGCCCGGCATCCCGGTCAGCAACTACCTCGGGTGGCTCCTGTTCGCGGTGCTGATGATGAGCGCGCTGCGTCCCCTCGCCGGTGCGGCCGTGGCGGTCACCGACTCCCGGGACGACCCGATGGCGGCGCTCTACCTGTGGACCTACTTCTCCAGCGTGCTCGCCCACGCGGTCTTCCTCGCGCTGCCCGCCTCGGCGCTGTGGGGCGCGGTGGGCATGTCGGTGACCGCCGTGCCGCTCGCGGTGAGCCTGTACCGGGCCCGGCGCGGTGACCGGGACAGCCGGCCCCGGCCCACCCGGGTCGACGTCCCGGCATGACCGTCGTACTCACTTTGTTGTTCGGCGTCGCCGTGCTGACCGGGCACACCCTGGTCAACGCCGGTCGCTGGCTGCGCCGCCTCACCGACCGGCCGGCCGAGGTGACCGAACCGGTGGCGGTGCTGCTGCCGCTGCGCGACGAGGCCGCGCGGGTCACCCCGTGCCTGGAGGCGCTGCTGGCCCAGCGGGGCGTGCCGGCCCTGCGGATCGTGGTGCTCGACGACGGGTCCACCGACGGCACCGCCGACGTGGTCCGCGCGGTCGTCGGCGACGACCCCCGGGTCACCCTGCTGACCGGGGTCGCCCCGCCGCCGGGCTGGCTGGGCAAGCCGCACGCCTGCTGGCAGCTCGCCACCCGAACCGACCCGGCGGCCACCGCACTGGTCTTCGTCGACGCCGACGTGGTCCTGCACCCGTACGCGGTGGCGGCGGCCGTCACCGAGCTGCGCGCCGCACGGGTGACGCTGCTGTCGCCGTACCCCCGGATCGTGGTGGCGACGGCGGCCGACCGGCTCGTGCAGCCGCTGCTGCAGTGGTTGTGGCTGACCTTCCTGCCGCTGCGGGCGATGGAGCGCTCGCCGCGGCCGTCCCTGGCGGCCGCCGGCGGGCAGTTCCTCGTCCTCGACCGGGCCGGGTACGCCGCCGCCGGCGGGCACGCCGTGGTGGCCGCCAGCGTGCTGGAGGACGTCGAGCTGGCCCGGGCGGTCAAGCGGGCCGGCGGCCGGATCGCCCTCGCCGACGGCTCCCGGCTGGCGTCCTGCCGCATGTACGCCGACTGGCCGCAACTGCGCGACGGCTACTCGAAGTCGCTGTGGGCCTCGTTCGGGCACCCGGGCGCGGCGGCGGCCGTGGTGGCGCTGCTGCTTCTGCTCTACACCGCTCCCCCGCTGGCCGCGCTGGTGGCACTGCTGGCCGGCGCGCCCGCGGTGGCCGCGGCGGGGCTGGCCGCGTACCTGGTCGGGGTGGCCGGTCGGGTCGTCAGCGCGCGGGCGACCGGCGGACGGTGGTGGCCCGACGCGCTGGCACACCCCGTGTCGGTCGTGGTCCTCGGTTGGCTGACCCTGCGGTCGTACCATCTGCGGAAGCGGCGCCGCCTGTCCTGGCGTGGCCGCCCGGTCACCTAGGAGGGCGACATGGCGCGGATCGTGGTCGTCGGCGCCGGGGTGGGTGGGCTGGCCACCGCCGCCCGGCTGGCCGCCACCGGACACGAGGTCACCGTCTTCGAGCGGGCCGACACGGTCGGCGGCAAGCTCGGGCGGTACTCACACGACACCCCGGCCGGGATGTTCCACTTCGACACCGGGCCGAGCCTGCTCACCCTTCCCGACGTCTTCCACGACCTGTTCGAGGCGACCGGCGCGAAGCTCGACGAGTACCTCGACCTGGTTCCGCTGGACACGATCGTGCGGCACGTGTTCCCCGACGGCGGGCCCACGCTCGACTCGTGCGCCGATCCGGCGGAGTTCACCGCCCGGATCGGCGCGGCGT
>NZ_JBFAMU010000544.1:0-3190 GCF_040656655.1 Micromonospora sp. NPDC049799 | reverse complement strand
ACTGGGTGATCGACTACGTCCTCCTGCACGAGTTGGCGCACCTCATCGTGCCGAGCCACAACGCGCGATGCCGGGCGTTCGCTTGAGGATCCGCCGCCGGACCGCCCACCGCAGTCGCTCGTCGCGGCGGCCCGGGTGCGCCGGTCCGACGACCATGTCCCGGCTCCTGTCTGACATGACGGGCACCGTAGGCAGCCTGTGGTGAAGAACCTTTGAAGAAGCGGTGGGCCGGCTGTGCCGGGATTCCGCTCACCGCTCTCCGGATCCGGCCCACATCAGTTCTTCACGGGTTTCGGGTTTACTTGACCCCGCAACCACCAGGCAGGACGGGGAGACATGAGCGCGCGGATCCTGGTCGCCGAGGACGACCCCAAGCAGGCCAACCTCGTGCGGATCTATCTCGAACGCGAGGGGCACAGCGTTCTGCTGGTCGGCGACGGGCGGATCGCGCTGGACCAGTGCCGGTCCCGCCGGCCGGACCTGGTGGTCCTCGACGTGATGATGCCCGTCGTCGACGGCCTCGACGTGTGCCGGATCCTGCGCGCCGAATCGGACATTCCGATCCTGCTGCTGACCGCCCGTACGACCGAGGAGGACGTCCTGCTGGGCCTCGATCTCGGTGCCGACGACTACCTCACCAAGCCGTACAGCCCGCGCGAGCTGGCCGCTCGGGTCCGGGCGCTGCTGCGCCGGGCCCGGGTGGTGAGCGCCGACAACCGGGCGGTGCTGCGCGTCGGCGAGCTCGAGGTGGACGCCGGTCGATTCGAGGTACGCGTCGGCGGCCGGCCGGTCGCCGTGACGGCCAAGGAGTTCGGCATCCTGGAGGTGCTCGCCAGCGAGCCCGGACGGGCGTTCACCCGGGCGCAGATCATCGACCGAGCCTTCGGATTCGATCGTTTCGTGCTCGAACGCACCGTGGACGCGCACGTGATGAACCTCCGCCGCAAGATCGAGGACGACGTCGCGGAGCCGCGGTACGTCCAGACCGTCTACGGCCGCGGTTACCGGCTCGCCGAACCGGAGCCGGCGGCGAAGCCGACACCCGGGGGCATGCCCGGAGCCGACCGGTGAGTTTTCGGGTACGGGTGCTCTGGCTGGTCATCCTCGTCGCGGTGAGTGCGACCGCCGCGACCGCGTGGCTGACCCTGCGGCAGGCCTCGCAACAGATCAACGAATCGGCCACCACCGACCGGGCGCAACTCGACGAGGTCGTCGGCCGACTCACCACGTACGGCAGCCGGCACGGCACCTGGGAGGGCGTGCCCGAGCTGGTGCGGGACCTGCGCGCCGAGACCGGTCAGCGGATCCACCTGGTCGCCGACACGGGCCAGGTGATCGTGGACACGGACACCCAGGAGGACCGCACCGCCCGGCCACTCGGCACGATGGTCGGAGTCGTCGACCCGCGGCCGGTCCTGAATCTGGCCGCACTGCCGGCGGAGCCGGCGAGCCGGCAGAAAGGTGTGGCCGGTGCGATCACCGGCTACCGCACCGGCGTGCTGTTCGCGGCCTGCCTGACACGGGAATCCGTCCCCGTCGTCGCTTCACCCACCAGCTCGGGGGTTCCGCAGTTCGACGCCGACCTGCGGGCGGCCGGCGTGCGCGACCGCCCTGGTGTCGCTGAGATCGTCGACGGCTGCGCCGACGTCGCGGCGGAGCCGGGCCGGAGCCTGGCGGATGCCGCCTCGGTGCAGGTGTGTGCCCTCTCGACGGTGGAAACACTGGATTCCTGCCTGGCCCAGGCATTCACCAACGACATCAGTGACGTCGCGCCGGTACCCGCCCGGGTCTATCTCGGCGCTCGCGGCGATCCCGCATCCGTGTTGGCCGCCGGTCCACTGCTCGCCGCGGCGGCGGGCGTCGCGGCGGTCGCGGTCATCGGCACCCTGCTGCTGAGCCGGCGGGTGCTGCGCCCCATCGACACGCTCACCGCGGCCGCTCAGCGGCTGGGCCGGGGCGACCTCACCGGACGGGTTCCGGTGCGGGGCAACGACGAGTTGGCCGAGTTGGCCCGGTCGTTCAACCGGATGGCCGACTCCCTGCAGCGCGGGGAGGAGCGGCAACGCCGGATGGTCGCCGACGTCGCCCATGAACTGCGAACCCCGCTGGCGAACCTGCGCGGCTATCTCGAGGCGCTGTCCGACGGCGTGATCACGCCGGACCGGACTCTCTTCGCATCCCTGCACGAAGAGGCGGTGCTGCAGCAGCGCATCGTCGACGATCTGCAGGACCTGGCCCTGGCCGAGGCCGGCAACCTGGCGTACCACCGGGTCACGGTGGATCTGGCCGAACTCCTGGAGACCTGCCGCACCGCCCACCACGCACGGGCCGAGTCGGCCGGGGTGTCGTTGCGCGTGAATGCCGAGCCGGTCGCGGTACACGCCGACCCGGACCGGCTCCGCCAGGTGGTGGGCAACCTCGTCACCAACGCCCTACAGGCGACCGCTGCCGACGGCAGCGTCCGGTTGGTCGCGAGCCGCACCGACACACAGGCGGTCGTCCAGGTCGTCGACACCGGATCGGGAATCGCAGCGGACGCGCTGCCGCATGTGTTCGACCGGTTCTGGCGGGCCGACGCCGCGCGGGGCCGCCGTACCGGGGGCAGTGGCCTCGGCCTCGCCATCGCCCGGCAGATCGTCACCGATCACCAGGGCACCATCACGGTCACGAGCGAGGTCGGAGTCGGGACGACCTTCACCATCACGCTTCCCCGCGCCGACTGACGCCGCCTTTCCACGATGGGACGTGAGTGCGCGCCGCCGCACCTCGTCCACCGCCCGGACCACCGGTGCGGTCTACAGCTTCCAGGCGCCGGACGTCGCGGCCCGGAACGCTGCGCCGAAACCGCCGGGGCAGTGGAACTCCTAGAGATCCGCGTGCAGGGCACCCGCATCAAGGTCCTGCTCAACGGGGTCCTGGTCAACGACTACGTCAGTTCCCGCGCCGTGGCCACCGGTCACGTGGGTGTGCAGAACGACGGCGCCGGGCTGGGCATCTCCTACCGCAACATCCGGATCAAGGAGGAGCGGTTCGCCTACGGCCGGCCGGTGGCGGTCTCCAGCGTCGAGCCGGGCGACGTGCTGGTGGGGGCGCACGCCGTGGACGGCGACCCGGCGACGCGGTGGGGCAGCGCGTACGCCGACCCGCAGTGGATCAGCGTCGACCTCGGCGCGGTGCGCCCGCTGACCCG
>NZ_JBFAMU010000543.1:0-3191 GCF_040656655.1 Micromonospora sp. NPDC049799 | reverse complement strand
GCGGCGGCGACCACCTCGGCCGCCCGGCCCGGCACGACCGCCGTGACGGTGTCGAAGAACGCGACGTCGGCGACCTCGACGCCGCCGTCGCGCAGCGCGTCCGCGAGCAGCGCCGCCATGTCGTGGGTACGCCGGGCGATCTCCCGCAGCCCGTCCGGGCCGTGGTAGACGGCGTACATGCCGGCCATGACGGCCAGCAGCACCTGGGCGGTGCAGATGTTGCTGGTCGCCTTCTCCCGCCGGATGTGCTGCTCACGGGTCTGCAACGCCAGCCGGTACGCCGGGTTGCCGTCGGCGTCCCGGGACACGCCGACCAGCCGGCCGGGCAGCATCCGCTCCAGGCCCGAACGCACCGCCAGGTAACCGGCGTGCGGCCCACCGAAGCCCATCGGCACGCCGAACCGCTGGGTGGTGCCGGCGGCGATGTCGGCGCCGATCTCCCCCGGCGGGCGCAGCAGCGTCAACGCCAACAGGTCGGCGGCCACGGTCACCAGCGCACCGACGGCGTGCGCGGCCTGCACCAGCGCCGCGTGGTCGCGGACCGCCCCGGACGCCCCCGGGTACTGCAGGTGCAGGCCGAAGAACTCCGCCGGCAGGTCGTCGTGGACGACGTCGAGGACCCGCACGTCGATGCCGAGCGGCTCCGCCCGACTGGTGATCACCGCGATGGTCTGCGGCAGCGTGTCCGCGTCGACCACGTACACCGGGCTCTTGACCTTGCACGCGCGGCGGGCGAGGGTCATCGCCTCCGCCGCGGCGGTGCCCTCGTCGAGCATGGAGGCGTTCGCGGTGGCCAGCCCGGTCAGGTCGGTGACCATGGTCTGGAAGTTCAGCAGCGCCTCCAGGCGGCCCTGGCTGATCTCCGGCTGGTACGGCGTGTACGCCGTGTACCAGGCCGGGTTCTCCAGCACGTTACGGCGGATCACCGCCGGCGTGTGCGTCCCGTGGTACCCCAGGCCGATCATGGACACGGCCACGGTGTTGCGGCCGGCGAGGGCCCGCAGCTCCGCCAGGGCCTCCTGCTCGGTGGCCGGCTCCGGCAGGTCCAGCGTCCCGTGCCAGCGGATCACCTCGGGGATCGCCGCGTCCATCAGCTCGTCGATCGATCCGTAACCGACGGTCTCCAGCATCCGGCGCTCGTCGGCCGGATCGGGCCCGATGTGGCGGGCGGCGAACTGGTCTGCGGTCATGGGCGGCGCTCCTGCAGGGGGCGAGGTCGACAGGTCGGCCTCCCCCTCTGTCGCGCCCGGGCGCTCCACAGTGCCTGCCCACGAGGTCCTTTTGCCTGAGAGGTTCCGGGGAGGATTTGCCCCTTCGGCGCCACCCCCCTGACGGGGGCGGTCTCTCCCACGTGGGTGATACCGGCATGGTCAACGCTACCAGCGCCCGGGATTCCCGCACCCGTCGTACCCCCGCCGGGACGGTGGCCGGCTCCGCGTCGCCGCCTACAGGGCGACCGGGGCCACGCCGGCGGGCACCGCACCGACCTCCCCGAACCCGGCCGCACCCGCACCCGCACCCACCAGACGGTCGGCCAGGGCGGGCAGCAGCCGCCCCAGCGGCGCGTCGACGGTCAGCTGCGCGTACGCGTCGCCGCGGGTCGGGCCCTGGTTGACGATCACCACCGGGATGCCCAGCTTCGCCGCCCGCAGCACGAACCGGCGACCCGACATCACCGTCAACGACGACCCCAGCACCAGCAGCAGCCGGGCGGCCTCCACCATCGCGAAGCAGCGGGCCACCCGCGGCGCGGGCACCGTCTCCCCGAAGAACACCACGTCCGGTTTCAGCACCCCCGTGCCGCAGAACGTGCAGTCCACCGTCCGGAATCGGGCCACCGCCGCGTCGGGGAGATCCACGTCACCGTCGGGGTTGACCGCGTCCACGTGCGCCTCGAAGCCGGGATTGGCCTCCCGCAGCCGCCGGTCCACCTCCTCCCGGGACGTCGCGTTGCCGCAGTCCAGGCACACCACCTCGTCCAGGCGGCCGTGCAGCTCCACCACACCCGTGCCACCGGCGGCGGTGTGCAGGCCGTCGACGTTCTGCGTGATGATCCCGTCGACCAGGCCGGCGCGTTGCAGCCGCGTCACCGCCCGGTGCCCGTCGTTCGGCTCCGACCGCGCGATCAGCCGCCACCCCACGTGGCTGCGCGCCCAGTAGCGGCGCCGCGCGTCCGCGTCCCGCGTGAACGCCTGGTACGTCATCGGCGTGTGCCGCCGCGCCGCGCCGCTGGGCCCCCGGTAGTCCGGGATCCCCGACTCGGTGGACAACCCCGCCCCGCTCAACACCAGGACGCCGCCACCCGAGACCGGGCCGGCCAGCGCGTCGATCGTCTCCGTCACCCCACCCATGCTGCCTCAGCATCCCCCCGGCGACCACGAAAGGAAGGGCCCCCGTTAACGCCTGCGGTAGAGGAAAGGGCCCCGTCAACAGCCGGCGGCGCGCCGAACCCGGGGGTGGGCCGGTGCCCGGGCCGTTAGGTTGGCGGTATGCGCGTCGTCATCGCCGGAGGACACGGCAAGATCGCCCGACTGCTGGAACGGGAACTCGCCGGCCGTGGTGACACCGCCGTGGGCCTCATCCGCAACCCCGACCATGTGGCGGCGCTCACCGCCGCCGGCGCCCACCCGGTCGTCTGCGACCTGGAACACGCCTCCGTCGACGACCTCGCCGGCCACCTCGACGGCGCCGACGCGGTGGTCTTCGCCGCCGGCGCCGGCCCGGGCAGCGGCGCCGCCCGCAAGGACACCGTCGACCGGGCCGCCGCCGCGCTCCTGGCCGACGCCGCCCGGGCCGCCGGAGTCCGCCGCTACCTGCTGGTGTCGTCGATGGGGGTGGACAACGCGCCGGCCGCCGGCACCGACGACGTGTGGGCGGCGTACCTGCGGGCCAAGAAGGCCGCCGAGGACGACCTCACCGGCCGCACGGACCTCGACTGGACCGTCCTGCGGCCCGGACGACTCACCGACGACGAACCCACCGGCCGGATCACCCTGGCCCGCAGCGTCACCCCCGGCGCGGTCACCCGCACCGACGTCGCCCGCGTCCTGGTCGCCCTCCTGTACGCCCCGGACACCGCCGGACGGATCCTGGAACTCGTCGGCGGGGACACCACGATCGCCGACGCCGTCACCCACGCCTGACGCCCGCGGCTCTCCCGGCCGGCTGGCGACGACCCGGGGTACGGCGGC
>NZ_JBFAMU010000542.1:0-3197 GCF_040656655.1 Micromonospora sp. NPDC049799 | reverse complement strand
CGGCGGCCGTGAAGGCCGCGCCGAAGCGCAGGGCCACACCGCCGCCCCCACCCCCGATCGCTCCCCCGCCCTCGCCGCACGAGCCGTTCGAGCCGATGCTGGCCGGCATGGAGGAGGTCGGCACCGGCCTGCTGGACCGGCTGGACGCGATGCAGCGGGTGGCGGCGTCCGCACCGGGCGGGCCGCTGCTCATCGTGGCCGGGCCCGGCACCGGCAAGACCCGGACGCTGACGCACCGGATCGCGTACCTGTGTGCGGAGCTGAACGTCTTCCCGGAGCAGTGCCTGGCGATCACGTTCACCCGGCGGGCCGCCGAGGAGCTGCGGCACCGCCTCGACGGGCTGCTCGGGCCGGTCGCCGAGGACGTCACCGTCGGTACGTTCCACTCGCTCGGCCTCGCCGTCCTGCGGGAGAATGCGGCGGCCGCCGGCCTGCCGGCGGACTTCCGGATCGCCGACGACGCGGACCGGGCGGCGGCGCGGAGCGAGGCCGGCGACGACCCGGCCCGCTACACGGCGCTGCTGCGCAAGCAGGACCTGGTGGACCTGGACGAGCTGCTGACCCTGCCGGTGGCGCTGCTGCGGGGCGACCGGAAGCTGGTCGAGCGCTACCGGGAGCGCTGGCGGTGGATCTTCGTCGACGAGTACCAGGACGTCGACGCCGTCCAGTACGAGCTGCTGCGGCTGCTCAGCCCCGCCGACGGTAACCTCTGCGCCATCGGCGACCCGGACCAGGCGATCTACTCGTTCCGGGGCGCCGACGTCGGGTACTTCCTGCGCTTCTCGCAGGACTTCACCGACGCCCGGCTGGTCCGGCTCAACCGCAACTACCGCTCCTCGGCGCCGATCCTGGCCGCCGCGGTGCAGGCCATCGCGCCGTCGTCGCTGGTCCGCGGCCGGCGACTGGACCCGGCCCGGCTCGACCCGGAGGCCCCGATGGTCGGCCGCTACTCCGCGGCCTCCGTCGCCGACGAGGCCGACTTCGTGGTCCGTACCGTCGACGAGCTGGTCGGCGGGCTGTCCCACCGTTCGCTCGACTCCGGCCGGATCGACGGCCGGTCCACCACGCTGTCGTTCTCCGACATCGCCGTGCTCTACCGCACCGACTCCCAGGCGGCGCCGATCGTGGACGCCCTGTCCCGGGCGAACATCCCGGTGCAGAAGCGCTCGCACGACCGGCTGCGTGACCGGCCCGGCGTAGCCGCCATCGCGCGCGAGCTGCGCCACGCCGACGGGCTGGACGGCTCGTTGGCCGCCCGCGTACGCCTCGCCGGACAGGTGGTCGCGGAGCGCTTCGCGGTGCCGACGCTGGACGGCGCCGGCGCGGTCCGGCCGGAGGACGTCCGCTCCGCGGTCGACCTGCTGACCCCGCTGGCCCGGCGCTGCGGCGACGACCTGGAGCTGTTCCTGTCCCAGCTCGCCACCGGCGCGGAGGTCGACGCGCTCGACCCGCGCGCCGAGGCGGTCACCCTGCTCACCCTGCACGCCGCGAAGGGTCTGGAGTTCCCGGTGGTGTTCCTGGTCGGCGCGGAGGACGGGCTGCTGCCGCTGCGCTGGCCCGGCTCCGAGCCAGACGCGGACGCGGTGGCCGAGGAACGCCGGCTGTTCTTCGTCGGGGTGACCCGCGCCCAGGACCGCCTCTACGTCAGCCACGCGGCGCGGCGGGTGCGGCACGGGTCGGAACGCGAGTGCCGCCCGTCGCCGTTCCTCGACGTCATCGACCCGGGGCTGTTCGAGCGCTTCGGCGAGGCCGAACCCCGCCGGCCGAAGGACCGCCAGCTCCGCCTCATCTGAGGTGTAAGGAAGGGCCCCTTCTCAACGCCTGGTGCAGAGGAAGGGACCCCTCTTGACGCGGCTCACTGCCGGCGGGGGCGTTCCGTCGTGACCACCAGCGCCACGCCGGCGACGATCACCGCGCCACCGAGCAGCACCTGCGGGGTGACCGGCTCCGCCACGAACAGCGCGCCGAGCGCCACCGCCACCACCGGGTTGACGTACGCGTACGTGCTGACCAGCGAGATCGGCGCCTGGTGCAGCAGCCACACGTACGCGGTGAAGGCGACCAGCGAGCCGGCGACCATGAGGTACGCCAGCGCGAGCCACGAGCGGGTGGACACGGTGGCCGGGTCGAAGCCGCGGAACTCGCCACGGCCGGCGGCCAGGACGGCGAGCACCGCCGCACCGGCGGCCATCTCGTAGACGGTGGCCACGAACGGGTCGGCGGGCATCCGGATCCGTCCGGCCAGGAACGAGCCGACCGACCAGCTCGTGGCCGCGGCGACCACGGTCAGCGCACCGACGAGCGGAACGGCGTCCGTCCCGCCGGTCGGCAGCACCAGCAGGACCAGGCCGGCGAAGCCCAGCGTCACCCCGACGAACGTCCACAGGCCCGGCCGGTCGCCGACGGTCGAACGGAGCAGCACCACCAGCAGCGGCACGGTGGCCACCAGCAGCGCGGCGATTCCGGACGGTAGCGCCACGCCGGGCGGGCCGGACTCCGCGAGCACCACCAGGCCGTTGCCGCCGGCCAGCAGCAGGACCCCGACGAGCGCGGCCGACCCGAGCTGCCGCCGGTCCACCCGCAGCGCGCCGGGGCCACGGCGCAGCCGCAGCACGGCCGCCAGCACGAGGCCCGCGACGGCGAACCGGGCCGCCGCCGAACCGAGCGGTGGCATCGTCTCCACCGCGATCCGGATGCCGAGGTAGGTCGAGCCCCACAGGACGTAGACCAGCACCAATGCGGTCCAGATCAGAACCGGCGCGGCGGTGGGGCGGTGCGGACCGGTGGCCGACGGCGGGGACTCGGCGGACGGTGCGGCACTTGGCGGAGGTGAGCTCATCGTTGGACCACGCTACGGTGGCGGGGGCGTCGGCGTCCGGTGTTGGTGGCCGGCCTCTCACCACTCGTGCAGGAGGACGTGCATGGCGAACTACGGACCCCCGGGTGGGGCGGGACCAGACCCGTGGCGGGGACAGCAACCGGCTGACGGACCCGGCCCACAGGGCGGGGGATCCGGCCCGGGTGGCTGGGACGACCCGAACGGCCCGTACCCGCAGCGCCAGGGGAATCCGCAGCCCGGCTACGGGGACGCGCCCTACGGCCCGGGTCAGCCGGGCTACGCCGGCGCCGACCCGCGACCCGGCTACGGCCCCGGTAGCACGCCCGGCTACGGACCCGGCCCCGGTGGCGGGCCCGGC
>NZ_JBFAMU010000541.1:0-3208 GCF_040656655.1 Micromonospora sp. NPDC049799 | reverse complement strand
CCCTCTCCTGAAAGGACCGCCATGCCTCTCCTGACAGGCGGTACGCGAGCTGGCCCGGGCCGAACGGGTCAGCCTGCACATGGTCGGGCTGGCCGCCTTCGCCACCCTGCTGGGCGCGGCCACCGGCCGGCACGACCTGCTGATCGGCGTGGCCTTCGCCGGCCGGACCAGCGTCGCCGCCGAGCAGAGCGTCGGCTGCCACGTCAACACCGTGCCGCTGCGGCTGCGCACCGCACCGGACGGCTGCTTCGCCGACCTGCTCGCCGAGGCCCGCCGGGTCACCCTGTTCGCCGCCGCCCACCAGGACGTCCCCTTCGACCTGCTGGTGGAACGACTGCGGCCCACCCGCCGGCCGCACCGCACCCCGCTGGTGCAGGTCGCGTTCGGCGTACAGAACGCCCCGCCGGCCCGGCACCGCGGCGCGGCCGGCGTCGAGTTCACCGGCGTGGAGCTGACCCCGGACGCCGCCCGGCTCGACCTGACCCTCTGGCTCGACGAGCGGCGGGACGGGCTGGCGGCGCTGTGGACGTACCGCACCGACCTGTTCGACCACGACGGGGTGGTCGCGTGGCACCGCCGGTTCACGGCGCTGCTGCGCACCGCTGCCGCCGACCCCCGGCGCAGTCTGGCCGACTGCGTCGACACCCTGGGAGCGAGTGATGACTGAGCAGACCCGGGTCGCGCGGACCATTCCCCGTCGCGGCCGTGAACGCAACCTGGTGGACGTCCGCCCCGACTGGCCCGGCGGCCCGCTGCCGGCGCTGGTCCGGGCCACCATGCCGGACGTGGATCTGGCCGGCTGGCTGGCCAGCCACCGCGACGAGGTCGACGAACTGGCCCGCCGGCACGGGGCCGTGCTGTTCCGTGGCTTCGCCGTGGCCGGTGCCGCCGACTTCCGCACCGTGATGGCCGCCCTCTCCGCCGAGGTGCTCTCCTACGGCGAGCGGTCCTCACCGCGCAGCCAGGTCACCGAGGGGGTGTACACCTCCACCGAGCACCCCGCCGACCAGCCGATCGTGCTGCACAACGAGCAGTCGTACACGGTGAACTGGCCGCTGCGGATCGTGTTCCACTGCGAGGTGGCGCCGGCCGCCGGTGGGCGTACCCCGCTCGCGGACAGCCGGCGGGTGCTCGCCCGGCTGCGCCCGGAGACCGTCGCCGGGTTCGAGCGGCGCGGGGTGCTCTACCGGCGCAACTACCTGCCCGGCATCAGCCTGAGCTGGCAGACCGCATTCCAGACCGAACGGCGCGAGGACGTCGAGGCGTACTGCGCGCGGGCGCTGATCGACGTGGAGTGGGTCGGTGAGCGGCAGCTGCGTACCCGGCAGGTCCGCCCGGCGGTGCGCCGCCACCCCGTCACCGGCGAGCGGACCTGGTTCAACCACGCGCTCTTCTTCCACGTCACCTCCCTGCCCGGGGACGTCAGCGCCGGCCTGCGGGCCGCCCTCGATGAGGAGGACCTGCCCTACCAGACCGCGTACGGTGACGGCACGCCCATTCCAGACGAGGTGCTGGCCGAGCTGCGGGCCGCGTACGCGGCCGAGACCCGTTCCTTCGACTGGCAGCGCGGCGACGTGCTGCTGGTGGAGAACATGCTGGCCGCGCACGCCCGTGAGCCGTTCACCCCGCCCCGGCGGATCCTCACCGCGATGTCCGATCCGGTCGCCGCGCCCGAGCTGACCGAGGCGGTCCGCTCCGGCCCGGTGCCGAACCCCACCGGGGACCGGGCATGAGCGGGCCGGCGCCGCGTCGGCGCGGTACCGGCACGGTCAGCTGCCCGGTGTCCCGGCGGGTGCTCTCCGACGAGCGGTTCGTGCTGCTCGTCGAGGCCACCGTGCCCGACCTCGACCTGGCCGGCTGGCTCGCCGGCCGCCGCGAGGAGCTGCTGCGGGACCTGGACCGCTACGGGGCGGTGTTCTTCCGCGGTTTCGAGGTGCGCTCCCCGGACGACTTCAGCCAGGCCGCCCGGGCGGTCAGCCCGGACCTGCTCGGCTACCTGGAACGGGCCGCACCCCGGCGCGAGGTCGCCGACCGGGTGTTCACCTCCACGGAGTTCAACGCCGAGCAGTGGATCCCGCTGCACCACGAGATGTCGTACTCGCACAACTGGCCCAGCTACCTCTACTTCTGGTGCGCGCAGCCGGCCACCGGCAGCGGCGGGGCCACCCCGCTGGCCAGCGAGCGGGTCATCACCCCGCTGATCCCCGCCGACGTGCGGGAACGGTTCCTCCGCTCCGGGGTCTGCTACGTGCGCAACTACGGCCCGCACCTGGACCTCCCCTGGCAGGAGGCGTTCCAGACCACCGACCGGGCGGAGGTGGAGGCGTACTGCGCCGCGTCGGCGACCGAGTTCACCTGGCTGGGCTCCGACGGGCTGCGGACCCGGGCCCGGCGGCAGGCGGTTGCCACGCATCCGCGTACCGGGGAGACGGTGTGGTTCAACCACGCCCACCTGTTCCACGTGTCCAACATGCCGGCGGAGGTGTCCGGCGCGCTGCTGCGCGAGTACGGCCCGGAAGGGCTGCCCCGTAACGCCTACCACGGCGACGGCGAGCCGATCCCCGACGAGGTGGTCACCGGGCTTCGCGACCTGTATCGGGAACACGCGGTGTCGGTTCCCTGGCAGCGCGGCGACGTGCTGGTGGTGGACAACGTCCTGGCGACCCACGGTCGCGAACCCTTCAGCGGCGACCGGCAGATCCTGGTCGCCATGTCCGACCTCTACGTCAACCGGAGCGTGGTGTGAACGGCTACCGTCTGTCCCCCGTCCAGCGGCTCGCCTGGTCCGCGAAGCACGACCTGGTCCGGGCGCGGGTACGGCTCGCCCACCCGCTGGACCGGGCCCGGCTGCAGACCGCCCTGGACTCGGTGGTGGCCCGGCACGAGGCGCTGCGCCTGACCCTGGTGCACCACCCCGGTCTGCGGGTGCCGATGCAGGACGTCGACGACAGCCGCAGCGTCACCCTCGGTGCGCAGGGCGAGCTGTCGGTCACCCTCACCGACGACGCCCTGGAACTGACCGCCACCCCGGTGATCGCCGACCCGGCCAGCCTGCTCCTGGTCCTCGCCGACCTGGCCCGGGCGTACGCCGGCGAGGCGCTGCCGGAGGACCCGGAGGCGCTGCAGTTCCTCGACGTCGCCGAGTGGCAGCTCGAGGAACGCGAGCAGCAGGCCCCGGCCGCCGCGCGGGCCGCGCCGGCCGCGCGGC
>NZ_JBFAMU010000540.1:0-3230 GCF_040656655.1 Micromonospora sp. NPDC049799 | reverse complement strand
ACGCTCGGCGGTGACGGCTCGACGTACTCGGACCACATGAAGGACGCGCGGTTCACCATCCCCAACGCCGCCCTCCTAGCCGCCGAGCCGGTCGACGTCGGCTGAGCGGGCCCCGGTGGGCGACCGCGGCCGGCGGGGCGGGCCCTACCATCGCAGGGTGCCGCAGATGCCCGAGATCCGATCCGCCTCCTTCGCCGACCTGGACGCCCGCACCTTCCACGACCTGCTCCGGCTGCGCATCGACGTGTTCGTCGTGGAGCAGGCGTGCCCGTACCCGGAGCTGGACGGGCGGGACGTCGAGCCGGGCACCCGGCACCTGTGGCTGGTCGGCGACGACGGGCCGCTGGCCTACCTGCGGATCCTCGCCGACCCCGTCGGCCTGGCCCGGATCGGCCGGGTGGTGGTGGCGCCGACAGCGCGCGGCGGCGGCCACGCCGGGCGGCTGATGGCCGCGGCCCTGGACGAGGTCGGCGACCGGCCGTGCGTGCTGGAGGCGCAGTCGCACCTGGTCGCCTTCTACGCCCGGCACGGGTTCACGGTCAGCGGCCCGGAGTACGTCGAGGACGGCATCCCGCACACCCCCATGCGACGGGACGCATTGACGTAGGACGATCGCTGTGGGAGTCTGCCGGCGGAGCCAGCACGAGAGCCACGCCGCCGGCCCGGGAGGGGGCAACTCCCGGCACGTCCGGGCGTCGTCGTCCGACCTCTCTCCCGGAGGGCTCACGTGTCCCCTCAGCTCCGATCACCCCGCCTCCTGTGGCCGCTCGCCGTCGTGGCGGCCGCCATCCTCCTGTTGACCACCGCGCTGGCCAACCCCGTCTCCGCGCACGGGTCCGTGGTCGACCCGGCCTCGCGAAACTACGGCTGCTGGCAGCGCTGGGGCAGCGACTTCCAGAATCCCCGGATGGCCACCGAGGACCCGATGTGCTGGCAGGCCTGGCAGGCCAACCCGAACACGATGTGGAACTGGAACGGCCTGTTCCGGGAGGGCGTCGCCGGCAATCACCAGGGCGCCATCCCTGACGGCCAGCTGTGCAGCGGCGGCCGGACCGAGGGCGGGCGGTACAACTCCCTCGACGCGGTCGGCGCGTGGAAGACCACCCCGGTCGCCAACAGCTTCCGGGTCCGGCTCTTCGACGGCGCCAGCCACGGCGCCGACTACATCCGGGTGTACGCGACCAGGCAGGGCTTCGACGCCCTCACCGAGCCGCTGGGCTGGGACGACCTGGAGCTGGTCGGCCAGATCGGCAACACCCCGGCATCGCAGTGGAAGCCGGAGACCAACGGCGTCTCCATCGAGATCCCGGCGAACGCGCCGGGTCGCACCGGCCGGCACGTCGTCTACACGATCTGGCAGGCCAGCCACCTGGACCAGTCGTACTACCTGTGCAGCGACGTGGACTTCGGCGGTGGGTCGACCACCCCGCCGACCACTCCCCCGCCCACGACGCCGCCGCCGACCACCCCGCCGCCGACCACTCCTCCGCCCACGACTCCCCCGCCGACCACGCCGCCGCCGGCCGGTGCGTGCACGGCCACCTACCGGGTGACCGGCCAGTGGGCCGGTGGCTTCCAGGGTGAGGTCACGGTGACCGCCGGAGGCGGGGCCGTCACGAACTGGTCGGTGACGTGGACCCTCGCCGGTGGGCAACAGGTCACCTCGGCCTGGAACGCCGCCGTCAGCACCAGCGGCACGACGGTCACCGCCCGCAACATGTCGTACAACGGCGCGCTCGGGGCCGGGGCGAGCACCACGTTCGGGTTCCTCGGCTCGTGGAGCGGCACCAACCCCGTACCGACGCTGACCTGCACCGCCACCTGAGACCCGGCCGGGGTCGCGCCACCTACTCCCTCCGGCGCGACCCCGGCCGGCCCGACGGTCGATCGGTGCCGGGTACGCGCCTTACACCAGGCCGTTGACGATGTCGGCGACCGAGCGGCGGCGGCCGGTGTAGAACGGGATCTCCTCGCGCACGTGCCGGCGGGCGCCGGAGGCCCGCAGGTCGCGCATCAGGTCGACGATCCGGTGCAGCTCGTCGGCCTCGAAGGCGAGCATCCACTCGTAGTCCCCGAGCGCGAACGAGGCCACCGTGTTGGCCCGCACGTCCGGGTAGCCACGGGCCATCTGGCCGTGCTCCTTCAGCAGTTCCCGGCGCTCGGCGTCGGGCAGCAGGTACCACTCGTAGGAGCGGACGAACGGGTACACGCACAGGTACGGGCGGGCCTCCTCACCGGCGAGGAACGCCGGGATGTGGCTCTTGTTGAACTCGGCCGGCCGGTGCAGCGCCATCTGCGACCAGACCGGGGTGAGCGACCGGCCCAGGGTGGTGCGGCGGAAGCGCAGGTACGCGTCCTGCAGGGCGTCGCTGGACGCCGAGTGCCACCAGATCAGCACGTCCGCGTCGGCGCGCAGCCCGGAGACGTCGTACGTGCCCCGGACCACGACGTCCTTGCCAGCGAGTTCCTCGAAGAGGGCCTCGACCTCGCCGGTGACGTTCTCGCGCAGCGACGGGAGCGGGCTGCTGGCCCGGTACACCGACCACATGGTGTAGCGGATGCTGGCGTTGAGCTCCCGAAGCCGGGCCGCGTTGGTCTGCTCGGTCATGACCCCGATCCTCCCAGTGCAGTGATGATCTCTTCGGCCGCGGTGCCGCCGGAGCGGACGCAGACCGGGATGCCGACCCCGTCGTAGCCGGCGCCGGCCAGCGCCAGGGTCGGGTGACTGGACCGCAGGGCGGCGCGCGCGGCGGCCACCCGGTCGGCGTGCCCCGGGGCGTACTGCGGCAGGGACCCGCCCCACCGCTGCACGTGCCCCGCCACCGGCGCCGGCAGCGCTGTGCCGAGCACCGCCGACAGTTCGCGATGCACGGTGGCGGCCAGGTCGGCGTCGGGGCGCTGGAGCTGCTCCTCCTCGCCGTACCGGCCGACGGACGCGCGGACCAGGGCCAGCCCGTCCGGGCGGCGCAGGTGCCCCCACTTGGTGGTGAAGAACGTGGACGCCTTGATCAGCAGCCCCTCGGTGGACGGCACCAGGAAGCCGGACAGCTCCGGCAGGGCCGGCTCCGGCAGCGCGAGGGTGACCAGCGCGACGCTCGCGTAGTCCAGCCCACCGATGCCCGCCGCCGTCTCGTCGGTCAGCTCGTACTCCTCCTCGATCTTGTGGAAGATCGGGTGCAGCTTCTTCGGCACCAGCGTCTCCACGTACCGGCGGGCGATGCCCAGGTCGG
>NZ_JBFAMU010000539.1:0-3231 GCF_040656655.1 Micromonospora sp. NPDC049799 | reverse complement strand
GGCCGGGGCGACCAGTGCGCGCAGTTCGGCCCGGGCCCGGGACAGGTCGCCGTGCCAGATCAGGGCCACGGCGAGCAGCACCCGCTGCAACGCGGCGTCGGCCGTCGGGTCCAGCGTGTGCAGCAGCGCCGCCGCCTCGTCGGCGGAGGCCATCGCCACCGGGAAGTCACCGAGCACGAGGTGGGCGTGCGCCTCGAAGGTGAGCGCCATGGCCAGACCCCACCGGTCCCCGGTCTCGCGGAACGCGGTCGCCGCGTGTGCCAGGTCGGCCCGCATGGCATCGGTGTCGCCGTCCTGGCCGTGCAGCAGGGCGGCCATCAGCAGGAGCGTGCCGCGCGCCCACGAATCGGGGTGGTCGCGCAGCCGGGCGATGGCCGCCAGGCCGGCGGCGGCGTCCTCCCGGAGGAAGGCCAGCGCCGGGTCGAGCAGGGCGGCGACCGGGTGGTCGTCCGGCCCGTCGCGGTCGGGGAGGCGGGCCAACAGCGCCTCGATCGGGAGGTCCTCGCCGACCCGGCCGCCGGAGAGCACCGTGTTGAACAGGTAGGCGGCGGTTGCCGCCCGGCGCGCCGCCGGTGGCGCCTCACCGGGCAGCTCGAGCACCGCCCGCAGCCAGGCGGCCGCCTCGGCGTGATTGCCCTGCACCGTCCAGAGCGGACTGACGGCGGCTGCCAGCCGGACCGCGACCGCCGCGTCGCCGGTGTCGCACGCGAAGTGGAACGCGGCGAGCAGGTTCTCCCGCTCCGCGGTCAGCCGGGGCAGCCAGGCGACCTGCTCGGGCCCGCGCAGCCGGGGCTCGGCCCGCTCGGACAGCTCGAGGAAGTACTCGGCGTGCGCCCGCCGGGCGGCGCCCACCTCGTCCTCCTCGGCCAACCGCTCCAGGCCGTACTCCCGGATGGTCTCCAGCATCCGGTAGCGCGGCAGGGGGCCGTCCAGCCGTTGCAGCAGCGACTTGTCGACCAGCGCGGCGAGCAGGTCCAGCGCGGCGGGTCCGATCGCCGGGGACAGCTCGCACAGGCGGGCCGCGCTGTCCGGGGTGACCGCACCGGGGAAGACCGCCAGGCGCTGCGCCAGCCGGCGCTCGTCGGACTCCAGGAGGTCCCAGCTCCAGGTCACCACGGCGCGCAGCGTGCGGTGTCGGGGCATGGCCGTCCGGCTGCCGCCGGAGAGCAGCCGGAACCGGTCGGAGAGCCGGGCGGCCAGCTCCTCCACCGGCAACGTCCGGGTCCGGGCGGCGGCCAGCTCGATGGCGAGCGGCAGGCCGTCCAGCCGCCGGCAGACCTCGACCACCGCGGCGACGTTGGCGTCGGTGACGGCGAAGCCGGGCCAGACCGCGGCCGCCCGGTTGACGAACAGCTGCACCGACGAGGACTCGACGGCCTCGGCGACGGTGGCCGCCGGGGCGGGCAGGGCGAGCGGCGGCACCGGGCACAGCGCCTCGCCGACGATGCCCAGCGGTTCCCGACTGGTGGCCACCACCCGCAGCTCGGGGCAGCGGCCCAGCAGCTCGTCGACCAGCCGGGCGGCGGCCTCCACCAGGTGCTCGCAGTTGTCCAGCACCAGCAGCGCCGGCGCGAACGAGAACGCCTCGACCAGCTGATCGAGCAGGTCCCGGGGGGCCGGACCGTCCAGTAGGCCGGCCTCGCGCAGGCCGAGCGCCCGCACCACCACCTGCGGTACGTCGTCCGGGTCGATCACGGCCGCCAGCTCCACCAGCCAGACGCCGCCGGGATGGTCGTCGGCGAGCGAGCCGGCGAGGGTGGTGGCCAGCCGGGTCTTGCCGGCGCCGCCCGGCCCGACCAGGGTCACCAGCCGACCCTCGCGGAGCTGGCCGGCGAGGCGCCGCAGCTCGGCAGCCCGGCCGACGAAGGTGGTCAGCGGTGCCCGCAGGTTGCCGGGCCGGGTGGACGCACCGGGAGAGTCCGGGGTGGCGGCCCCGGCCGGCACCGGACCAACCGGCACCGGGACGGCCTCCGGCGCCCCGGCCGGGGTGAGCGGGACGGTGGCCGGGGTCAGCGCGGGGTCGCGGCGGAGCATGGCCACGTGCAGGTCGCGTACCCGGGGGGACGGGTCGACACCGAGCTCCTCGGCGAGCCGGGTGCGGAAGTCCTCGTAGGAGCGCAACGCCTCGGCCTGCCGACCGGTGGCGTAGAGGGCGTTCATCAGCAGCGCCCGGGGACGCTCTCGCAGCGGGTGTCGGGCGGTCAGCTCCTCCAGCTCGGCGACGAGCTGGTCCGCGCGGCCGGAGATCAGGTCGGCCTCCGCCCGGTCTTCCAGCGCGGACAGCCGCAGCTCCTCCAGTCGGGCGGCGGCCGCTGCGGCGTACCGCGTGTCGGTGGCGTCGGCGAGAGCGGGGCCGCGCCACAGCGACAGCGCCGTGGCGAGGCAGGTGGTCGCGGTGGCCGGGTCACCCGCGCGCAGCGCCCGCTGACCCTCGCGGGCCAGCCGCTCGAACCGGTACGCGTCCACCGCCTCCCGGGGCAGCTCCAGGCGGTACCCGCCGTGCGACGAGTGCAGGGCGGAGGCGATCGGCAGGGCCCGGCGCAGCCGGGACACCAGCGACTGGACGGCGTTCGTCGGGTCGGTCGGTGGGGTGTCCGTCCAGAGCGCGTCGGTCAGCGCCTCGACGGTGACCGTGCGGCCGACCTCGAGGGCGAGGAGGATCAACAGCCGGCGCAACCGGGCGCCGCCGATCTCGACCTGCCGCCCGTCGACGGCCACCGTGAGCGGTCCGAGGATGCCAACCTGCATGCGCACCATCATGTCACCGGGTGCCGACGCGGTGACGAACCGTCGACGTCGCGGTGGGCGCGGGCCGGTCGGCTCAGTCCGGCGTGGCGGGGCCGGACACCCGGCCGACCAGGTACGTGTAGAGGACGGCGGAGTTGACCCCGTCCAGGCCGAGGGCGGCGTGCAGCGCGTCGTCGTAGAAGCCGCAGAGCCCGACGCTGGACAGCCCCAGGCCGGTGGAGACCAGCGAGAGGTTCTGCGCCACATGCCCGCCCTCCAGCAGCACCAGCCGGTAGGAGCGCAGGCCGTAGTGCAGCCGCTGGTAGGTCAGGTCGGCGACCACGAAGAGCCAGAGTGGACAGCCGGCCGCGTCGATCTTGCCGCCGGCCTTGGTGGCGGGCAGCCGGGACGGAGCTCAGGTAGCCCACCCGGACCACCCAGTGCCACTCGTCACGCGGCTTGTCCAACGGCATCCGGACGGTCTGGCCGGCGGTGACGCGGTAA
>NZ_JBFAMU010000538.1:0-3232 GCF_040656655.1 Micromonospora sp. NPDC049799 | reverse complement strand
GATCCGGACCGCACGCCCCCCGCGCGCCGCGACGGCGTTTGTCGGGCCGACCGCCGGGTAGCCCCTGCCGACCGTGCCGCGCCCGAGCAGCGGAGGACAGACATGATGGGACCCGGCGACTTCGGCTCCGATCCGTGGGACGAGTTCCTGGCCCGGTACTTCGGCCGGAGTGAGGGTGGCCGGCGGCCCGCGCACCGGGTCGACATCACGCGCCTGATGACCGCCGACGCCCGGGAGATGCTGGCCGACGCGGCCCGGCGGGCGGCCCAGAAGCAGAGCAACGACCTGGACACCGACCACCTGCTCTGGGCGGCGCTGCAACGGGAGCCGCTGCGCGACCTGGTCCGTCGGGCGGGTGCCGACCCCGACACCCTCGTCAACGCCCTGGGCGGTCGCGGCGACGGCGCGCCGAGGGGGGAGGTGCCGCCGAACCTGTCGCTCACCCCGGCGGCCAAGCGGGCGCTGCTCGACGCACACCAGCTGTCCCGCGCCATGGGTGCGAACTACATCGGTCCCGAGCACATCCTCATGGCCCTGCCACTTAACCCGGAGTCGCCGGCCGGCCGGATGCTCGCCGCGGGCCGTATCCAGCCCGAGTCGCTGCAGGCGGCCAGCGCCGAGCGCGGGCCGATGACCGGCCCGAAGCCGGACCGGGGCACCCCCACCCTCGACCAGTACGGGCAGGACCTCACCGAGCTGGCGCGCATGGACCAGATCGACCCGGTGATCGGCCGCGCCGACGAGATCGAGCAGGCCGTGGAGATCCTGTCCCGGCGCACCAAGAACAACCCGGTGCTCATCGGTGAGGCGGGCGTCGGCAAGACGGCCATCGTGGAAGGTCTCGCCGAGCGGATCTGCGACGGGGACGTGCCGCAGACGCTGCTCGGCAAGCGGGTCATCCAGCTCGACCTGGCCGGGCTGGTCGCCGGCACCCGGTACCGCGGCGACTTCGAGGAGCGCCTGAAGAAGGTGATCGAGGAGATCCGCGCCCACCGCGAGGAGCTGATCGTCTTCCTGGACGAGATCCACACGCTGGTGGGTGCGGGTGGGGCGGGCAGCGAGGGCGGCATGGACGCCTCCAACATGCTCAAGCCGGCGCTGGCCCGGGGTGAGCTGCGGGTGATCGGCGCGACCACGCTGGACGAGTACCGGCGCAGCATCGAGAAGGACGCCGCCCTGGCCCGCCGGTTCCAGCCGGTGTACGTGCCGGAGCCGACCGTCGAGGACACCGTCGCGATCCTGCGCGGCCTGCGCGACCGCTACGAGGCCCACCACCAGGTCCGGTTCACCGACGAGGCGCTGGTCGCCGCCGCCGAACTCTCCGACCGGTACATCACCGACCGCTTCCTGCCGGACAAGGCCATCGACCTGATCGACCAGGCCGGCGCGCGGGTCCGGCTGCGCACCCGCACCCCGGCCGCCGACGTGCGCGAGCTGGAGAACCAGCTCGACGAGGTACGCCGGGACAAGGAGCAGGCCGTCGCCGACGAGCAGTACGAGAAGGCGTCCTCCCTGCGGGACCGGCTCGCCGAGCTGGAGGAGCAGATCCGTCGGGCGCAGGGCGACGGACCCGACTCTTCGCAGGTGCCGCAGGTCGGGCCGCAGGAGATCGCCGAGGTGGTGTCCCGGGCCACCGGCATCCCCGCCAGCCAGCTCTCCGAGGAGGAACGGGACCGGCTGCTGCGCCTGGAGGGTCACCTCCACGAGAAGGTGGTGGGCCAGGACGACGCGGTCACCGCCGTCGCCGAGGCGGTACGCCGCTCGCGTACCGGCCTGGCCGACCCGAACCGCCCGATGGGCTCCTTCCTCTTCCTCGGCCCGACCGGCGTCGGCAAGACCGAGCTGGCCCGCGCCCTGGCCGAGGCGCTCTTCGGCGAGGCCGACCGGATGGTCCGGGTGGACATGAGCGAGTTCCAGGAACGGCACACGGTCAGCCGCCTCGTCGGCGCGCCCCCGGGGTACGTCGGCTACGAGGAGGCCGGGCAGCTCACCGAGGCGGTACGCCGCCGCCCGTACGCGGTGGTGCTGCTGGACGAGATCGAGAAGGCCCACCCGGACGTGTTCAACATCCTGCTCCAGGTGCTCGACGACGGGCGGCTCACCGACAGTCAGGGCCGGACGGTCAACTTCAAGAACACCGTTCTCATCATGACCAGCAACCTCGGCTCGGAGCTGATCACCGGCACCCAGCGGGCGGTCGGCTTCGGCGCCGGCGAGGGCGGCGGCGGGGAGAGCGACGAGTTGCGCGAGCGGTTGATGCGCCGGCTCCAGGAGAACTTCCGCCCCGAGTTCCTCAACCGGGTCGACGAGGTGATCATCTTCCGTCGGCTGGAGGCCGAGCAGTTGCGCCAGATCACCGGCCTGCTGCTGGAGGAGACCCGTCGCCGGCTGCACGCCCAGGACATCGAGGTCGAGTTCACCGCGGCCGCGACCGACTGGCTGGCCGAGCACGGCTACCAGCCGGAGTTCGGCGCCCGGCCGCTGCGCCGCGTCATCCAGCGCGAGGTGGACAACCACCTCTCCCGGATGCTGCTCGAATCCGCCGTCTCGCCGGGGCAGAAGGTCACCGTGGACGCCCGCGACGGCCAGCTCGCCTTCGACGTCGCCGCGGGCGAGCGCGGCTACACGGCGGCGTCCACGTCGCATCCCCGATGACGCGGGAGGGGCAGATGACCGAACCCGAGGAAACCCAGGACAGCGCCGAACGGACCGAGCCGATCGTGGCGCCGCCGACGGCGAACCCGGCCCGGGTGCAGGTGCCGCCGGAGGGCCCGGGCCAGCAGACCGACGAGCGGGACCCGGCGGCGTCCGAACGCCGCCGGCGAGAGGAGGGCTGATGGTACGCGAGAAGCGAGTCGACGCCGAGGTGGACGTGCTCTGGGACGACTTCCACGCCCAGGTGAACGTGCCGTCCGCACAGTTGCGGCAGTGGCTGCTGACCCGGGGCTCCGGCGAGGAGTCGTTCGGCCCGAACCCGGACCTCGACCTGCCCGAGCCCGGCCGGCAGATCCTCCAGGTGCTGACCAAGCGCAAGGTGGACCTCACGCCGGAGGACATCGAGGTGATGCGGGACGCGGTCGATCGCATCGAGTCGCTGATGGACGCGAAGCCGCCGCGTGGCAACGCCGACGACGAGTGGCGGCACTCCCTGCTCGACCTGGGCCACGACCCCCTCGTCGAACGCTGACCCGCACCACGCTCCGGGCCGGGGGCGCCCCCCCGCGCCCCGCCC
>NZ_JBFAMU010000537.1:0-3243 GCF_040656655.1 Micromonospora sp. NPDC049799 | reverse complement strand
CGACCCGGGGCCGCGGGCGGCCGGCCACCGCCGTGGCCACCACCGCGAGCCGCGCGCGCAGGGCGTCGACGAGGGCCTCCGCCCGATCCGGTACGCCGGCCCGCGCGCCCACTGCCAGGATCGTGTCGAGGACCTCCGGCAGGGTGTACGGGTCCAGCGACAACACGTCGGCGCGGGCCCCCAGGTGATCGAGGGCCTCGGCGACCCGGCCGGAGGGCAGCGCGCACACCCGGCACAGGTCCTGCGTGATGATCAGGTCCGGGTCGAGGCCGGCCAGCGCGTCGGCGTGCAGGGTGTAGAGGTCCTCGCCGGCGGCGGCTCGGGTGCGGACGTACTCGTCGATCTCGCCAGGGCTCATTCCCCGCGTGTCCCGACCGCCGCCCACCACCACGGTCAGGGCGGCCCGGTCGGCGGGCGGCACCTCGCATTCGAAGGTCACCCCGACCAGTTCCGGGCCGAGCCCCAGGGCGTAGACGATCTCCGTCGCGGACGGCAGCAGGGACACCAGACGCATGGGACCATCCTGCCCGGCGCCGCCCGCCGGTCGGCGCTCCGGGTCAGGGCAGCGGACGCGAGATACCCCGGGCGTGGTCCGCGAGGGCCGCGCCGACCACGGTCGCGGTCAGGGGCAGCACCTCCAGGCACCGGCGGACGGCGGCGGCCATCAGCGTGTTCGGCACCCGCATCGACAGCGTGCAGTGCGGCACCCAGCGCCCCGGCCGGTAGTGCTCGGCCAGGGGGACACCGGCCGCCGCCAGTCGGTCGTGGACGAGCCGGTGGTGCGCCAGCAGCTCCTCCGTGGGGGCGACGCCCAGCCACAGCACCCGGCCGACGAACTGCCCGGCGTGCGGGAACTCCAGCCGCAGCGGCGGTGCCACCACCGTCCCGGCCAGCGCCTCGGCCACCCGGTCCGGGTCGAAGCGCGGCGCCACGGCGAGGGAGACGTGCGGCCGGTGGCGCTGTTCCAGCAGCGAGCGCATGCTCTGCACACCCTCGGACTCCAGCGCGTCCCAGAGCACCCGGATCCGTCGGGTGGCGTCGGTGTCCAGGTAGAGCTCCAGCGCCGCGACCACATGATCACTCTAGGGGCGTGCGGTCGCGGCGTGGTCGGGGGTCACGGCACGATGACCGCGCGGCCCTCCAGCGTCCCGTCCTGCATCTTCCGGTACGCGCTGACGGCGTCCTCCAGCGCGAAGGTCGTCGCCTTCGGCTTGACCAGGCCCCGTGCGCCCAGTTCGAGTACCTCGACCAGCTCCGGCCGGCTGCCCCAGTAGGTGGTCTGGATGCTGACCTCGTACGGCACCGAGAAGAACCCGACCGGCAGGGTGCCGCCGCCGATGCCGACGATCGTGAGATCGCCGACCGTGCGGGCGGCGGCCGCGCCGAGCGCCAGGGTCTGGTCCGCGCCCACGAAGTCGAGCACGACGTCGGCGCCGCGGCCCCCGGTGGCCCGCCGGATCTCCTCGGCGGTGTCGGCTCCGGAGAGCATCGTCAGGTCGGCCCCGCATTCCTGGCCCAGCTTCAGCGCCTCCTCGCGGGTGTCCACGGCGATGACCCGGGCGGCGGTGGTGGCCTTGAGGATCTGCACGCCGACGTGACCCAGGCCGCCCACGCCGATGACGACGGCGGTGCTGGTCGGGCCGAGTTTCGCCCAGGACCGGCGGATCGCGTGGTAAGGGGTCAGACCGGCGTCGGTCAGCGGCGCCGCGAGCACCGGGTCGAGGCCCTCGGGCAGCGGCACGACGTGCCGGTCGTCCGGTACGAGCATGTACTCGGCCATCCCGCCGTCCAGCCCGAGCCCGCCACCGCCGCCGGGCACCGGGGCGGCGGCCGGATTCTCGCAGTACGGGTCGACACCGACCCGGCAGCGGGCGCAGGTCCCGCACCCCCACGGGCCGTACACCGCCACCGGCTGCCCCTGCTCCAGACCGGTCACCCCGTCGCCGAGGGCGTGAACCCAGCCGGCGTTCTCGTGGCCGAGGGTGAACGGCGGGTTCCACGGCACCACCCCGGCCTCGAAGTCGTGCATCAGGTGCAGGTCGGAGTGGCAGGCACCGGCGCCACCGATCTTCACCACCACCTCACCGGGGCCCGGGGTCGGCTCGTCGACCTCCACCATCTCGGGCTCGGACTTCCAGTCGGGCAACCGCAGCGCGCGCATGTGGACGTCTCCTGTCCTTCGTTCCCGTTTGTCTGTTCGAGTCCCCGCCGAGCGACGACACAAACGAGTCGCCCGGTATCGGTTCCACACGCGGCCTTACGCTGAGTGGTCGACCAGGGCCTGCGGTCCTGCCGTTACGGACGGTGGCGCCCCGGTCCGGCGCCACCAACCCCCTGCCGCACTTTGCTCTGCACCCCTGTGCGCGCCAGTGCTCCGAGCTGGGTCGATGCGGACGACACGGACGCTCCCGTCCGTCGACGTGACCACGCGGCGTCACTGGTGCATATCAGGGTGCAGAGCAAAGCGTGCGCGGCGGTGTTGCTGGGGTTGGGGGAGCGTCACGCAGGGTCGTGACCGTCGATGACGTCCACCTGGCGCAGGGCGGCGTGCGCGAGCAGGTGGAACGCCTGCGCCTCGGCGGACGTACCCGGACCGGTGAAGTCCGGCGACCCACTCACCCCGGTCACCAGGCCGTACCGGTCGACCCGCTGCTCCGCCGCCGCGACGAGATCCCGGCCCACCTCGGCGTACGAGGGCGGCAGCCAGCCGTCGGCGACGCCGGTCAACGCGGCGTACGCGAGCATCTGGGCGACGTTGGCCTCACGGAAGGAGGCCGGGTCGTCCAGCACGTCGGGCAAGAGCCCGTCGTCGCCCCGGTGGTCCAGGGCGGCGTCGAGCACGACGCGGGCGTGCCCGGCCAACTCGTCGCGGACGCCGGCCGGCCAGGTGATGCCGAGGCGGAGGGCGCGGGCGATGCCGGTGACCACCCAGCCGTTGCCGGTCGCCCAGGGCCGGGGGTGGGTGAGCCGCCCGGTGTCCTCGTCCCAGCGGGCCGCGTACAGGCCGGTGCGCTCGTCGTACAGGCGGCGGCGGTGGCCGGCGACCTGCGCGGCGGCGTGGTCGGCGTGCCCGGTCAGAGCGAGCAGGGGCACCACCATGTGCACCGTGTCGGCCCAGACCTGCCGGCTGCCGAGCACGTGGAACAGGGTGCCGTCGGCGGCCCGGGGCGCGCGGGCGACCAGCCTGTCGAGCTGGGCGTCCAGCGCGGCGGCGTAGCGCGGGTCGCCGGTGAGCGTCGCGGC
>NZ_JBFAMU010000536.1:0-3247 GCF_040656655.1 Micromonospora sp. NPDC049799 | reverse complement strand
GCACCCCTACGGCTCGGCCGTCTACGGCTCGCGCTACCAGGGGGCGCGGCGCAGCGCTCCGGCCGCCGCCGCGTGGTGACCGGAGCGGGCGGTGAGGTACGACGGCTCGACGGCGAGCAGTTGACCGGGCTGGCTGCCACGCTGCCGCTGGCGTCGCCGGGCCCCGGTCCGGCCGGTCCCGCCGCACTGGAGGTGACGCTGGGCGAGGCGGGCCTGATGCTCGGCGCCAACCGGCACGGCGGCGCGGTGACCGTCCGGCTGTTCCGTCCGGAGAGCACCCGGATCATGCTCGTCGGTGGCGTACGCGCCGCCCAACTGCTCACCCTGCGGGCGATGGCGCTCGGGGCGCGGGTCGTCGTGCAGACCGGCCGGCCCCGCGTGTGGGAGCCGTTCGTCCGGGGCGTCGGGGCGCCGGGCGACACGATCCCGCTTCTCCCGCCGGGCCGGCCGCTCCCCGACGAGGTCGGCACCCCGCTGCGTCCGCTGCTGGTGGTGCTGGACGCCGGGCCGACACCGCCCGAGCCCGAACCGGGACCGCCCTGGCGGGCCACCCTGCTGGTCCGCGACGAGCTGACCGCCGCCGACGCCGACGCGCTGCGGCGGGCGGACCTGGCCGTGCTGCAACCCCTCGACCCGGCCGAGGCGGCGCTGGCCGGCACCGCCCTCGGGCTGGGCGGTTCGGCCGAGTGGCTGACCCGGATCCGGGACGACATGGTCGCGGTGGTCAACCGGCGGGCGCTGCGCTGGGCCCTGATCTCCCCCACACCGATCGAGGCCCACCTGGTCGGTCACCCCGGCCGGCGATGAAGGCACCGGTTCGAGGGTTCCGCGCGTGATCCGTCCGTGGCAGCATCTTGCGCCATGGGTTTCCTGAAAGGGCTGCTGATCCGGCTGGCCACGACGGCGTTGGCCTTCTGGCTGGCCACGCTGCTCATCCCCGGCATCACGTTGGACTCGACCTCCACCACCGAGACCGTCACCACCCTGGTGCTCGTCGCGGTGATCTTCGGCGTGGTGAACGCCGTGCTACAACCGATCGTCAAGACCGTCGGCTGTGGCTTCTACCTGCTGACCCTCGGACTGATCGCGCTGGTCGTCAACGGGCTGCTCTTCCTGCTGACGAGTTGGATCGCGGGCCAGGCCGGACTGCCGTTCCACGTGGACAGCTTCTGGCCGGAGGCGGTGCTCGGCGCGCTCTTCGTCGGCATCGTGACCTGGATCCTCGGCGCCATCCTCGACCGCGACTGAGCGCCGTACCGCCGACCAGATACCGGGAATTGGCTGCTGAGCGGGCAGGGACGGGGCACTAGCGTCGGACCGGTGTTCACCGTGACCCGCGACGACGGCTACCTGCTCAGCACCGACCCTGCCCGCCTCGACCTGGACCGGGTGCACCACTGGCTCTCCACCGACGCGTACTGGGCCATCGGGCGGGACCGGGAGACGGTGGCGCGGGCGTTCGCCGGCTCGATCGGCTTCGGCGTCTATCGGCCTTCAGACGGCGGCCAGATCGCGGTGGCCCGGGTGGTGACCGACCGCGCCACGTTCGCCTGGCTCTGCGACGTCTACGTCGACCCGGCCGAGCGCGGTCGCGGGCTGGGCACCTGGCTGGCCGGGGCGGTCCGCGACCACCTGGCCGACCTCGGCGTACGCCGGATCCTGCTGGCCACGAACGACGCCCACGGGGTGTACGCGAAGGTCGGCTTCACCCCGGTCCAGGCGGAGCGCTGGATGGAGCTGGACGTACGGGTGAAGCCGGTCACCAGCAAGGAGCAGGAGGCCGATCGGCCCCTTACGGTGGAGGCGTGACGCCACTTCGCCTCGGCTACCTCTACGGGTTCGGCGCGTACCTGCTCTGGGGCTTCTTCCCGCTCTACCTGAAGCTGCTGCGCCCGGCCGGGCCGCTGGAGATCCTGGCCCACCGGATCGTCTGGTCGGTGGTCTTCGTGGCGCTCGTGCTCGGCGCGCTGCGCAACGTCGGGTTCCTGCGGGCGCTGGCCCGCCGCCCACGCACGCTGGCCGGGATCGGCGTGGCCGCCACGCTGATCGCCGGCAACTGGGGCACCTACATCTACGGCGTCAACTCCGACCGGGTGGTCGAGACCGCGCTCGGCTACTTCATCAACCCCCTCGTCGTGGTGCTGCTCGGTGTCTTCGTGCTGCGCGAACGGCTCCGCCCCGCGCAGTGGGCGGCGCTCGGCACCGGCGGGCTGGCGGTGGCCGTCCTGACCGTCGACTACGGCCGGCTGCCCTGGTTGGCGCTGGTCCTGGCGTTCAGCTTCGCCGGGTACGGCCTGGTGAAGAAGAAGCTCGGGCTGCCCGCCGCCGAGGGCCTGTTCGTCGAGTCGGCGGTGCTGGCGCTTCCCGCGCTGGGGTACCTGGGCTGGCTCGCCGCCGCCGGTGAGGCCGCCTTCGGGCAGGTGTCGCTCGCGCACACCATCCTGCTGGTGCTGGCCGGCGCGGCCACCGCGATCCCCCTGCTGCTCTTCGCCGGCGCGGCCAACCGGCTCCCGCTCACCAGCCTCGGCATGATCCAGTACGTCGCGCCGATCCTCCAGCTCGGCTGCGGCGTGCTGGTGTTCCACGAGCCGATGCCGCCCGCACGCCTGGCCGGCTTCGCCCTGGTCTGGCTGGCCCTGGCCGTCTTCACGATCGACGCAGTCCAAGCCGCCCGCCAAACCCACCACACCCACCCCCACCCCCACCCCCCCACCCCCACCGCCACGTCCCGCGATCTTGCACTTTCGGCCGCCGGATCGCGGAGAACATCCCTTTCGCCGGGGCAGAAAGTGCAAGATCGCGGCGAGTGACGGGGGCCCGGGGGGAGCGGGGGGGCGGGGGGTGGGGGGTTAGCGGACGTTGTGGATTAGGACGGGGGTGTTGTCGGCGCGGAGGAGTTCCACGCGGACGAGTTCCGCGTCGGTGAACCTCGTCGCGCCGCTGATGCGCAGGTCGTCGCCGGGGGCGGCGAGCCAGGAGCCGATCTGCTCCGTGGCGCCGTCCGGGCCGTGCGCCACCAGCCGGAAGGTGTACGCCTTGCCGTAGCCGACCCTGGCGTCGTACCCGCACCGCATGGTCACCTCGGTCCCCCACTCGGTGCCGGTCAGCCCGATCTCGGCGTGCACCGGCACCGTGCCGGAGACCGGCTGCATGGCGACCAGCCGGACGTCCCCGCCCGGCGGGACGGCCGGCTCCCGGGGCAGCAGGGCGGCCGTGCCGAAGCCGGCGAGCAGGGCCAGCGCGGCGG
>NZ_JBFAMU010000535.1:0-3251 GCF_040656655.1 Micromonospora sp. NPDC049799 | reverse complement strand
CCAGCCCGCTGCTCGGTACGCGCAGCGCCGCCACCGACACCGACCGGCTGCTCGCCGGACCGAGCGCCCGTCACCTGCTCGGCACCGACGAGCTGGGCCGCGACGTCCTCGCCCGGATCGTCGACGGCGCCGCCGTGACCGTCGCGGTGGCCACCGTCGCGGTCGGCGTCGCACTCGTCCTCGGCACGGTGCTCGGGTTGATCGCCGGCTACCGGGGCGGCTGGGTGGACGCGGTGCTCATGCGCACCGTCGACGGCCTGCTCGCCTTCCCGCTGCTGGTGCTCGCGCTGACCGTGGTCGCCGCCCTCGGTCCCGGGCTGCGCAACGCGCTGATCGCCATCGCCCTCGTCGCCACCCCCCGCTTCGCCCGGGTCGTCCGGGGCGAGGTGCTCTCCCTGCGGACCCGTGAATGGGTCTCCGCCGCCCACATCGTCGGCGTCCCGACCGCGGCGCTGCTGCGCCGCCACCTGCTCCCGCACCTGGCCGGCACGCTCGGCGTCTTCGCCGCGCTCCAGGCCTCCACCGCGATCATCGCCGAGGCATCGCTCAGCTTCCTCGGCCTCGGGGTCCAGCCGCCGCAGCCCAGTTGGGGCGCGATGGTGGCGGCCGGCACCGACCACCTCGACGCCAGCTGGTCGCTGAGCGTCTTCCCCGGCCTCGCCATCCTGCTCACCATCGCGGCGTTCAACCTGCTCGCCGACGCCCTGCGCGACGCGCTGGATGCCCACCGACCCGACCTCACCCCGGGCCGGTAGCACCACCCCACCCCCCACCACACCCTCCCCGAAGGGAACCACCATGGACACACCCTCGGTGCACCCTGCCCTGCTCAGCCGGCGCGCGCTCCTCGGCGGCGCGGTCGCTCTCGGCGCGGTCGCCCTCGCCGGCTGCGGCACGGACGACGGCACCTCCGCCGGCACGGCGCGCGGTGGCATCCTCACCGTCGGTTTCGACAACGAACCCACCACCCTGGACCCGGCGCTGAGCAGCGCGATCTCCTCCGACCGCAACGTGCTCAACCTCTTCTACGACAGCTTGCTGCGGCAGGAGCGCGACGGCTCCTTCGGCCCGGCGCTGGCCGAGAAGTGGACCGTCGACGGGCTGACCGCCACGTTCACCCTGCGTACGGGCGTGACCTTCCACGACGGCACCGCGTTCGACGCCGAGGCGGCGGCGTTCAACCTGCGCCGGGTGCTCGACCCGGCCACGAAGTCCACCAAGACCGCCGCCCTGCGCAAGGTCGCCTCGGTCGACGTGGTCGACCCCCGGACGCTGCGGCTGACCCTCTCCGCGGCCGACCCGCTGCTGCTGGTGCAGCTCGCCCACGAGCCCGGCATGATGGCCTCGCCGACCGCCGTCAAGGCCGGTGACTACGGCCGCAAGCCGGTCGGGACCGGCCCGTTCGTCTTCGACGCGTGGCGCTCCAAGGTGCAGCTCACCGGCAAGCGCAACGCGACGTACTGGCGCAGGGCCGCCGACGGCTCCGCGCTGCCCCGCCTCGACCAGGTGGTGTTCCGGTTCGTCACCGACACCAAGGTGCTGCGCGCCGAACTCGCCACCGGCGGCGTGCAGCTCGTCCGTGCCCTCCCACCGGAGGAGTACGGCCAGCTCGCCGGCGACCGGCAGATCACCATGACCGACATCGGGGTGCGCCGCTCCTACTACGTCGCGTTGAACACCACCCGCGCGCCGTTCAACGACCCGAAGGTCCGCGAGGCGTTCGCCATGGCAATCGACCGCGACGGCGTGGGCAAGGCCGCCGCGGCCGGCCAGTACGACCTCGCCCCGTCCTTCGCGACCGCCAAGGACTGGTTCTACGACCCGTCGATCACCCCGCCGCCGCTGGACCCGGCGAAGGCGAAGGCGGCCCTCGGCGGGAAGGCCGTGCCGATCACCGTGCTGGCCCGCCGCCGCGCCCCCGACCCGACGATCGCCGAGCTGCTCCAGTCCCAGCTCACCGCCGCCGGCTTCGCGCCCAAGGTGGAGGTGCTGGAGAGCCAGACCCAGCTCGACCGGATGCGCAAGCAGGACTTCGACGCCACCCTCCTGGTCATCGACATCCCCCGGCTCGACCCGTCGCTCTCCTTCGACCCGTACTTCGCCAGCAAGGGGTCCAACAACTGGTCCGGTCTCGCCGACCCCACGCTGGACGAGCTGCTGGCCCGCGCGGCCGGCTCCGACGACCGCGCCGTGCGCAAGGCCGCGTACGTCGACGTGCAGAAGCGTGTCGTCGGCCAGAACTACTGGATCTTCCTGCACCAGCCGAAGTCGCCGCTGATCCACAGCGCGAAGCTCGACGGGGTGGTGCTCAACGTCGACGGCCAGTGGCGCCTCGACGAAGCCACCCTGAAGTCCTGAGCGGAGCACCCCGATGCCCCTGCTCGAGATCGACGGGCTGACCGTCACCTTCACGCCCCAGGCCCGGCCCGTGCACGCGGTCACCGGCGTCGACCTGCACGTCGACGCCGGGGAGACCCTCGCGGTGGTGGGGGAGTCCGGCTCCGGCAAGACCGTCACCGCACTCAGCGTCCTCGGTCTGACCCCCCGCGCGCCGGTCTGCCGCACCACCGGGTCGATCCGGCTCGGCGACGTGGACCTGACCGGGCTGGAGCCCCACCAGTGGCGGAAGGTACGCGGCCGGGAGGTGGCCATGGTCTTCCAGGACCCGACCGCCGCGCTCAACCCGCTGCTCACCCTGGGCACGCAGATCGCCGACGCGGTCCGCGCCCACGAGCCGGTTTCCCGGGCCACCGCGCGGGAGCGGGCCGTGGCCGCCCTGGAACTGGCCCGGTTGCCCGAGCCGCGGCGGCGGCTGGACCAGTACCCGCACCAGCTCTCCGGTGGCATGCGGCAGCGCGCCGCCATCGCGCTGGCGCTGGCCGCCGGGCCCAAGCTGCTCATCGCCGACGAGCCCACCACCGCGCTCGACGTCGCCGTGCAGGCCGAGATCCTCGACATGCTGGACAGCCTGCGCCGCGACCTCGGCATGGGACTGGTGCTCATCACGCACGACCTGGGCACGGTGGCCAGCCACGCCGACCGGGTCGCGGTGATGTACGCCGGCCGGGTGGTCGAGACCGGCCCGACCGCGCAGGTGCTCTCCGACCCCCGGATGCCGTACACCCGGGCCCTGCTGGCCGCCACGCCCCGGCTCGACGCCCCGGCCCGGCAACGCCTCGTCGCCATCGGCGGGCAGCCCCCGGACCTGGCCGTGCCCGCTCCCGGGTGCGCGTTCGCGCCCCGCTGCCCGG
>NZ_JBFAMU010000534.1:0-3252 GCF_040656655.1 Micromonospora sp. NPDC049799 | reverse complement strand
GGCTGGCCGGGCCGGCCGCCGGAGCCCCGGCCGCACGGGCTGCCGCTGGCCGGGTACGGTGCCCGGTTGGTCGCCCGCCTGATCGACTTCGCGATCGTCTTCGCGCTCAACGCCGTCGTCAACGGCTGGTTCGTCTGGCGACTGGCACGGGAGCTCGAACCGACCTTCGCGGAGTGGTGGCGCCGCGTGGAGGCCCGGGAGACGACGACCGACCCGCTGCCCCAGCCCGGCCAGCAGGCCGATTCACTGCTCATCGTCATCCTGCTGATCGCCGCCGCGCTGTGGCTGGCGTACGAGGTGCCGTCCATGGCGTCCGGCGGGCAGACCCTCGGCAAGCGGCTGGTGGGCATCCGGGCGGTGCCGGTCGCCGCCGACGAGCCGCTCGGCTTCGGCCGCGCGCTGCGCCGGTGGAACACCCTCGGCCTGCCCACCCTGCTCTGGCCCTGCTTCTGCCTCGGCTTCGTCCTGCAACTCCTCGACGCGCTGTCCCCGCTCTTCGACCACCCGATGCGCCAGGCCCTGCACGACAAGCGGGCGCAGACCGTGGTGGTCCAGGACCGCCGTACCCCCCGCACCACCCCGAAGGACCGCTCCGAACCCCCGGGAGACACCCCATGACCGACACCGGACGTCACCAACCGGCGCTGCGTCTCACCCGCGCCGACCTCGACGCGCTGCCCAACTACGTACCCGGGCGCAGCCCCGCCGACCTGGCGCGCGAGCTGGGCCTGTCCGAGGCGATCAAGCTGGCCAGCAACGAGGTGCCGTACGGCCCGCTGCCCGGCGTGGTGGAGGCGGTCGCCGAGGCCGCCGCCGGGGTGCACCGCTACCCGGACATGGGCGTGGTGGCACTGCGCGAGGCCCTGGCCGAGCGGTACGGGGTGGGCGTCGAGCAGGTCGCCACCGGGTGCGGATCGGTGGCGCTGGCCGAGCACCTGGTCCGGGCCACCTGCCTGCCCGGCGACGAGCTGCTCTACGCGTGGCGCTCGTTCGAGGCGTACCCGATCATCGCGGCGACCAGCGGCGCGACCAGCGTGCGGGTCCCGAACGACGCCGGGCACGGTCACGACCTGGACGCCATGGCCGCAGCGGTGACCGACCGGACGCGGATGATCCTGGTGTGCAACCCGAACAACCCGACCGGCACGGCGGTACGCCGGGCCGAGCTGGACCGCTTCCTCGACGCGGTCCCCGACGACGTGCTGGTGGTCATCGACGAGGCGTACCGGGAGTTCGTCACCGACCCCGAGGTGCCCGACGGCCTGACCTACCTCGACCGGCCCAACGTGGCCGTGCTGCGGACGCTGTCCAAGGCGTGGGGCCTGGCCGGCCTGCGGATCGGCTTCCTGGCCGCCCAGCCGGCGGTCGCCGGGGCGGTACGCAAGGTCGTCACGCCCTTCTCCACCAGCATGGCCGCCCAGGCCGGCGCGTTGGCGGCGCTCGCACAGGCCGACGAGGTCCAGCGGCGGTGCGCGCTGGTCGTCGCCGAGCGCGACCGGGTCACCGAGGCGCTGCGGAAGCTCGTCCCGGACGTGCCCACCAGCCAGGCGAACTTCGTCTGGCTGCCGCTCGGCGACCGGGCGGTGGACTTCGGCAAGGCGTGCGAGTCGCGGGGCGTGATCGTACGACCGTTCCCGGGTGACGGCGTCCGGGTGACCATCGGCACCCCGGCCGAGAACGACGCGTTCCTGGCCGCCGCCGAGGCGGCGCTCGGCTGACCCGGCCCGAACCGGACGTGGTGACCGGGCCGGTCCGCCATCCCCTAGCGGACCGGCCCGGTCGCGCACACGTAGCACCGCGTGGCTATAAGTAACTTATGTCCTTTTTATCCAACAGGCAGCGCTTTCACGTCGCCGCGAGGATCACCGGCTCCGAGTTGTAGAAGTAGAGCCGGTCGTCCCCCTCCGGATCGACCGGCTTCCGGAGCCGCTCCACCGCGACGAAACCGTCCGCCGCGTGCACCGCGCCGGGCGCCCAGCCGACCCCGTCCGACCCGATGTTCAACACGAACCACGACCGCTGCGTCCCGGTGGCGGGATCCATGGTCAGCAGGTCGTTCGCCGGGGTCAGCACGTGCACCCGGCCGGGCTGGACGGCAACCACCCGGGCCTGGCCCAGGCCACTTCGCCGCCACACCTCGGCACCGGTCCGCACCGAGCGCCCCACCAGCGCGCCGTCGGTCACGGCGACCGCGACCTCTCCGGCCAGCTCCGCGCCGGCCGGGTCCAGGGTGGGCGCGGCTACGGGCGCGGCCTCGCCGAGAAGCCAGCCCTGACCCGTGTCGTCCTCCGGCCCGGCGGTACGCAGGCCGGCGCAGCCGGAGCGGCCGGACCGGCACCCCAGCAGGGTCACCGCCAGCTCGTCGGCGGCCCCCGGCGGACGCCAGCGGGCACCCACCGTACCGGTGGCGGCGTCGGTGAACTCCACGACGGCGGGACCGGCGCAGCCGTCCACCGTGACCAGCCGGCCGGTCGACGTGGTGCCGAGCGTGTCGCGGCATCCGGCGTCGACGTCGGTCCGCCAGAGTTCCCGGCCGCCGGCCGGGTCGACGGCGACCACCCGGCCCCGCCCGGCGGACACGACCACCGGCCGGCCACCGGCCGGCTCGGTGACGAACAGGCCGCGCGGTTCCCACACGGTCGTCGCGCGCGTGCGTCGAACCGCCGGATCGCCGACCGGTTCCGGGCCGTCGACGGACCAGGACACCCGGCCGGTACGCGCGTCCAGGCCCACCAGCCGCCCGTCCGACCAACGGCTCACCACGGTCGTCCCGGTGGCCACCACCCCCTCCAGAGTCGCCGGCCAACGGCGGTACGACCAGTACGGGGTGGTGCGGTAGCGGTTGTTCACCGGCCGGTCGGCGTAGACCTGGCGGTTCCCCGCGTACACCCGCAGACGACCGTCGACGATCAGCGGGGCGACCGGCAGCCGGGCGACCACGCCGGGCGCCGGCGAGGGCGCCGGCGGGTAGGCGCCGCGGGCGGGGGTGCTCACCTCGGCGGGTGCGAGTACGCGCCAGACGACGGCCCCGGCCACGACGGCGGCGAGCAGCACGGCGACGGTCAGGACGACCCGGCGCCGGCCCTTCGGGAACCCCATGCGCACCTCCGTCCGGCACCCTACCCAGCGCCGTACGACGGGCACCGGTCAGGTGGTCGGCGGTCAGGCCGCCTCGGTGGTGCGGCGGCGGGCGGCGGCGGCGAGGTCGGCGAGGTCCCGACGGAGCGCACCCTCCCCCGCGCGGGCTGCGAG
>NZ_JBFAMU010000533.1:0-3289 GCF_040656655.1 Micromonospora sp. NPDC049799 | reverse complement strand
CCCACCACGGCACACCACGAGCCGGCGCGGGACGCCTCGGCGAGCAGGGCCAGCATCAGCGAGGTGCCGCCGCTGCGCCGGGGCTGCTCGGCGGCGACCGCGACCGTGCTGCCACGACGCAGCCCTCGGTTGGGCAGCAGCCCGGTCAGCTCGGGGGCCACCGGCAGCACACGGTGGCCGCCCGCCGGATCCGGTGCGCTCGCCGGACGCACCAGACCGGCCAGTGCGGCGGAACCGACCACCATGCGGCCCGCCATCGGACCTACCCCCCGTCGTGCTGGTACGTGCTGGGTGACAACTCAAAACCACGCCGGCACCGTCTCCCGGGGTCGGGCCCAGGGAGACGGGGCCGCAGAGGTCAGGCGGCGAGACCGTCGAGCGCCGGTTGGTGGACCACGCCGAGCGCGGTCTCCACCACCGTGACGAACTCCTCGGCGGCCCGCAGCAGGTCGTCGGCCTCCCGGGCGGTCACCACACGCGGGATGCCGGCCTCGGCGGCGGCCCGCTTGCCGGCCCCGAGGGCGAAGAACCGGGCCCACTCGTCGAGCTCGGGAGCGACACCGGAGAGCAGGACCCAGACGCTGGTGACCCGGTTGCGCCGGGTGGGTGCGGGACGGGCGCGGGCGGCGAGCAGGGCCGCGGCGGCGCGGAGCGCGGCCAGGTGCGCGGCGGCGTACCGCAGGCCGTCGGGACGGGTCTGGGCGGCCTCGGCCAACCCGTGCCGGGCGACCGCGAGAAGCTGCGCCGGAGTGCGGTGCGGCAGCACGTGCGCGGGCACCGTCGGTGCCTGAGCGGGGTTCGTCGGCATGGACTGTCTCCTCCACGTGGCCGGGTCGCTGCCCCGCGACGGAACTGCCCGTCGGCGGGACGCCGGGTCGAGTGGTGCGGAGGAAGACGCACCGGGTGGGGGCCGGCCGGGTGTGGATGCTTCCCCACACCACACCCGGCCGGCGTACCGGCGGGTTCGTCGCCCGCCGCCCGGGGGTCGTGGGCGGCGAGCGACGCTCCTGCCTGACGGGTGCCGGACTCGCGACTGTCCGGAACCCTGGGTGCGGCCCGCGGAGCCGCACCGCCCGGGCCGGCGCCGCGAAACACCATCCCGGGCTGGTTGGAACGGGCGTACGAGGCAATCGAACACTCGTTCTAACTGCTGCTGACAGTACACCCTCCCTCCGACAAAAAAGCAACGCACGACGCGCCCGGTCCGGCCGGCGCACGGCACACCGCGCCGGGGGTAACGAGTGCCCGGCGCGTCGGCCCTCACCGTCCGGTGGGTAGCCTCCGCTGGTGACCACCCCGCGCCCCGTCCTCGGCGTGGCCATGGTGCTCGGTTCGGGTGCGCTGTTCGCCGTCAACGGCACGGTCTCCAAGCTGGTGCTCCGGGCCGGCCTGGACCCCCAGCAGCTCACCCTGCTGCGGGCGGTCGGGGCCCTCGTCGGACTGCTGGCGCTGTGCCTGCTGGTGCCGCCCGGGGCCCGGCGGCTCCGGGTCACCCGCCGTGAACTGCCGCTGCTGGCCGGGTACGGCCTGACCGGCTTCTTCGGCGTACCGATGCTCTACTTCGTGGCCATCTCCCGCCTGCCGGTCGGGATCGGGCTGCTGTTCGAGTACACCGCGCCGCTGATGGTGGCCCTCTGGGCCCGGTTCGGCCAGCGCCACCGGGTCCGCCCGCGCCTCTGGGCCGGCCTGGCGCTGAGCCTGGTCGGCCTCGGCTGCGTGGCCGAGGTCTGGGGCGAGCTGAAGCTGGACGGCATCGGGGTGCTGGCCGGTCTCGGCGCCGCGGCCCTCCTGGCCGTCTACTACGTGCTCGGCGCGCGCGGGGTCGCCCGGCGGGACACGCTCTCCCTGTGCGCCTGGGCGTTCGGCGCCTCGGCCGTTGCCGGCCTGCTCACCCGCGCGGTCGTCGCGGGCAGCGGCGGCTGGGAGCCGCTGGCCGCCGACACCGACCGCGGGGCCCCGGTGGCGCTGCTCTGCGCGTACGTGGTGGTGCTCGGCTCGATCGTGCCGTACCTGCTGGTGGCCGGGGCGATGCGGCACCTCCCGGCGACCAGCGTGGGGATCGTCGGCATGGTGGAGCCGGTCCTCGCCGCGGCGGTGGCGTGGACGGTCATCGGTGCCGGCGAGGCGCTCAACACCGCCCAGCTCAGCGGCGGTCTGCTGGTGCTGGTCGGCGTCGCCCTGGCCGAAACCGCCCGCGTAGCCCCCTCCCCGACGTCCACCGCCCCACCCGCCCCACCCGCCCCACCCGCTCCACCCGCCCCGGACACCCTCACCGTCCCCCGCTAGCCCCACCCCTCCCCTCCCCATCCCTCCCCACCGCGATCATGCACTTCGGGTCGTCGATACACGGCTTCTGCACCTTTCGCACCGGCACGAAGTGCAAGATCGCGGCGGCCGGGCGGCGGTGGACGGGGTGGGGTGGTGAGCGGGGGGTGTGGGCGGCTGAACGTCGCCGGGGCGTACCGGGAAGAATGGCGGTATGCAGCCACACCCGAACGTGCGGGCGGTGCAGGAGGCGCTCGACGGCGCCGGCGCCCGCGACGGCTCCGGCGTGCCCACCGAGGTCCGCCTGCTGCCCGAGGCGGTCCACACCGCCGCGGCCGCCGCCGAGGCACTCGGCGTCGAGGTCGGACAGATCGCCAACTCGCTGATCTTCGAGGCCGACGGCGCGCCGCTGCTGGTGCTCACCTCCGGGGCACACCGGGTGGACACCCCCGAGCTGGCCGCGTCCCTCGGGGTCACCCGGCTGCGCCGGGCCAGCCCGTCCTTCGTCAAGGAGCACACCGGGCAGGTGATCGGCGGGGTCGCGCCGGTCGGCCACCCCGCGCCGTTGCGCACGCTGGTGGACACGGCCCTGGAGGCGTACGACGAGATCTGGGCGGCCGGGGGCGTACCGCGGGCGGTCTTCCCCACCACGTACTCCGAGCTGCTGCGGGTCACCGCCGGCACCCCCACCGAGGTGGCGTGAACACCGTTCCCGAGCTGGTCACACTGCACGTCTGGCGTACGTCACGGGCCGCGCTGCCCCGCGCGCTGACCCGGATGGCGCTCGACCCGCGCCGGCTGCGCGCCTCCGACGGCGTCCGGTTCGGCAAGCTGCTCGGCACCGGGACCGGCACCGGCTTCGGGCCGAACGACGCCGACCTGACCCGCTGGGCGGCGCTGACCGTGTGGGACTCCCCCGCCGCGGCGGCCAACTTCGACGACTCCCCGGTCGGGCGGGCCTGGGCCCGGATCGCCCGCGCCTCCGTCCGGGTCGACCTGCGCCCGCTGAGCAGCCGGGGCGAGT
>NZ_JBFAMU010000532.1:0-3293 GCF_040656655.1 Micromonospora sp. NPDC049799 | reverse complement strand
CCCGGCAGCCGGGTCACCGTGCGGGGCGCCGTGGCACCGCTGCCGCCCGCCTGCGCCGACCGTGACCTGGCCCAGACCGTCGCCGTCGCCCGCGTCGAGCCGGCCTGATCCGATCGACGTGATCGTCCACGTCCGGGCTGTCCGACACGCCGACGGTGCGACAGCGGGGACGTAGACGATCAGCTGGTGTAACGCGTAGCTGGCCGGGTAGGCCGGGCGGATGGAGCTGGTCGAGGAGTCGCCGTACCGGTTCCGGATCGACCGGCACGACCCGATGCGCGTACCGGGGGTGGTCTTCGCGTCAGAGTCGTTGCTGCCCGACGCCGGAGCCGACAAGTCGCTGGAACAGGTCGCGAACGTCGCCACCCTGCCGGGCATCGTCGACGCGTCGTACGCCATGCCGGACGTGCACTGGGGTTACGGCTTCCCGATCGGCGGCGTGGCCGCCACCGACGTGGCGCGGGGCGGCGTGGTCTCCCCGGGCGGAGTGGGCTTCGACATCTCGTGCGGCGTGCGGTTGCTCGCCGCCGACCTCGACCGGGCCGACCTCGGGACCCGGCTCGACGGCCTGATGGACGCGCTCGGCGCGGCGATCCCGCGCGGCATGGGCCGGGGCGCGGTGTGGCACCTCACGGGGTCTGACGAGCTGGACGGGGTGCTGCGCGGCGGCTCGCGCTACGCCGTCGAGCGCGGCTTCGGCGTCGAGCGGGACCTGCACCGCTGTGAGGACTACGGCGCGGTCGCGGACGCCAACCCGGCCCAGGTCAGCGCCCGGGCGATCGAACGCGGGGCCGGTCAGGTCGGTAGCCTCGGCTCCGGCAACCACTTCCTGGAGGTCCAGGCCGTCGCGGAGGTGTACGACGAGCCTGTCGCCGCGGCGTTCGGGCTGCGCGCCGGTCAGGTCTGCGTGATGGTCCACTCCGGTTCCCGGGGTCTGGGTCACCAGATCTGCACCGACCACGTCCGGACGATGGAGAAGGTGATGCGCCGGTACGGCATCGAGGTGCCGGACCGGCAGCTCGCCTGCGCGCCGGTCGACTCCCACGAGGGACGGGCCTACCTCGGCGCGATGGCCGCCGCCGCCAACTACGCCCGCGCCAACCGGCAACTGCTCGCGCACGCCGCCCGGACGGCCTTCACGCGGGAGACCGGCAGCCGCCTCGACCTGGTCTACGACATCTCGCACAACCTGGCGAAGATCGAGACCCACGGCACGGACGGGGACCGTCGCAGCCTGTGCGTGCACCGCAAGGGGGCCACCCGCGCGCTGCCGCCCGGTCATCCGGAGCTGCCCGAGGACCTGCGCGACGTCGGGCAGCCGGTGCTGATCCCCGGCTCGATGGGCACCTCCTCGTACGTCCTCACCGGCGTGCCCGACTCACCCGCCTTCGCCTCCACCTGCCACGGCGCGGGCCGGGTGCAGAGCCGCAAGCAGGCGGTGCGGGCGGAGCGCGGCCAGGACCCGCGCGGCCAACTGGAGGCGCAGGACATCGCGGTACGCGGTGCGTCCCGGCGCGGCCTGGCCGAGGAGATGCCGGCGGCGTACAAGGACGTGTCGGCGGTGGTCGAGGCGGCGGAGGGCGCCGGCCTGTGCCGGAAGATCGCCCGGCTGGTGCCGCTCGGCGTCGTCAAGGGCTGAGCCCCGCCGCTCACACGTCGAAGGTCACCGTGCAGGACCAGCCCGGCCCCTCGGGGCCGAAGCGCAGCTCGTGCAGGGCGACCGCCTTCGGCACCGCCCCGACCAGTTCCACGTCGTCGGTGTTCGCCGTCCGCCAGCGCACCACCGTGCCGTCCTCGTCGGCCACCTCGGTGCGTACGGGAAGCTCGCCCGCCGTGTCCATCCGGAAGATCACCTCGTCGAGGACGCTGACCAGCAGGTCCTCGTCGTCCTCACCGGCCTGCGGGCGGTACTCCCGGTCGGTGAAAGTGCGCGCGCCGGTGGTGTCGGCGAAGGTGTCGACCAGGGCGGTGACCGCCTCGGCCACGCACTCCTCCCGGCTGGGCGCCCACGCCTCGATCCGGACGTCGGCGGTGTGCGGGACGCAGCGGTGGCCGCGCTCGGGTCGTCCTGCCATGTCCCGATCATCCGCCACGGGTCCGTCCGGCGGGGCGGTCTGCCCCCGAGACGGTCGGAGAACGTCCCGGGGCTGCGGCTCGGGGTGATCCCGGAGCGGCCCCGGAAACCGTCCCGCCGGCCTGGTCGGCGGGACGGATAAGAAGAGAGGCTACAGGTACCGACCCACCGGAGGTGCCACCGTGGCGACCCGACGCCGACCCCTCGTCCGCCTGCTCCTCGGCGTGCTCGCCGTCGTTCTCGTGCTCTGCTGCGGCGGTATCGCCGCCGGGGCCTGGACGTTCACCCGCTCCGGCACCGACACCGTCGGCGAGGTGGACTTCGTGCGCCCGCTCGCCGTACCTCCGCTGGCGCCCTCCCGGATCGACGGGCAGGGCCGGCGCGTGTTCGACCTGCTCGCCCGCGACGGACGCCGGGACTTCCGCGGCGACGGCCGGATGACCCGGACCGCCGGGTTCGACGGTGACTACCTCGGCCCGACGCTCCGGGCGAAGCGCGGTGAGCAGGTGGCGGTGAACGTGGTGAACCGGTTGGGCGAGGAGACCAGCGTGCACTGGCACGGCATGCACCTGCCGGCCCGGATGGACGGCGGCCCGCACCAGATGGTCCGACCCGGGGCGACCTGGTCGCCGACCTGGACGGTGAACCAGCCGGCCGCGACGCTCTGGTACCACCCGCACGTGCACGGGAAGACCGAGGAGCACGTCTACCGGGGCCTGGCCGGCATGTTCATCCTCGACGACGACCGGGAGGCGGCCCTGCCGCTGCCCCGCGACTACGGCGTCGACGACGTGCCGGTGATCGTGCAGGATCGGGCGTTCTCCCGCAGCGGCCAGTTCACCAAGACCCGGAACTCGATCTCCAGCATCGGGGTGCTGGGCGACACACTCCTGGTCAACGGCACCGTCGGGCCGTACCTCGACGTGCGCACGGAGCGGGTCCGGCTGCGACTGCTCAACGCCTCCACGGCCCGCATCTACGGGTTCGGGCTCTCCGACGGCCGGCCGTTCGACATGATCGCCAGCGACGGCGGCCTGCTGCCGCGCACCGCCCGGCTGAACCAGGTGCGGCTCTCGCCCGGCGAGCGCGCCGAGATCGTGGTGACCGTCCGGCCCGGGGAGCGGGTCACGCTGCGCAGCACCGGCCCCGACCTGGAGGCGGGCGCGCTGGCCGACCGCTTCGCCGGCGGGCGGGACCGCTTCGACGTGCTTCAGCTACG
>NZ_JBFAMU010000531.1:0-3296 GCF_040656655.1 Micromonospora sp. NPDC049799 | reverse complement strand
TTGGTTTTTCGTTGTGTATTCTCGCCACGCCCGCCCCGAACCCGGGGCGGGGGCGGGGGGGGCCCCGCCCCCCGCGACACGGGTCGTGCTCAGATGGCGCGGGCCCAGTCCACCCGCATGCTGTCGTCGTACTCGTCGCCTGGGATCCACCGGGGCGGCGTCCAAACCGGCGCGCAGCGCGGTGCGGCGGCAGGTGGCCGGTCGCGAGGTGCAGGGCAGGGCGGTGGCCCAGGCGCTCGCCCCGACGTCGGAAGACCTTCAGTGCGAGGCTCCAGACCCGACGCTCGTACTCGGCCCAAGACAATGAGAGGCATGACTCTCTCAAGGATTCTCACTGAGTTTGGCCACTGCAGCTCAGGAGCCCTCCGTGTGGCTCAGTTCAACTGAGACATGACACTCAGCGGGCCGCCCGCGCGGACGGTCGCGGCGCCGGGGCGCGCGACCGGGCGCCGCCTACCAGCCGGCGGTGACGCCGGTCGGCAGGCCGAGCCCGTCGACCGCCGCCGAGACGAGCTCGCTCGACGTCAGCGACACGTCGAGCACCAGCACCGACTCGTCCGGGTGGGGCCGTTCCAGGGTCGCCAGCTGCGACCCGAGCAGGCTCGCCGGCATGTAGTGCCCGGTACGGCGGGCCATCCGCTCCCGGATCACGTCGGCCGACCCGTCGAGCAGGACGAACTCGACGTTCGGCGGCCCTTGGCGGAGCACGTCGCGGTAGGACCGCTTGAGGGCCGAGCAGGCCAGCACGGTCGAGACGCCGTCGGCGGCGCGGGCGGCCATCCACCCGGCCAGGTCGCGCAGCCAGGGCAGGCGCGCAACGTCGTCCAGCGGCACCCCGGCCCGCATGCTCGCCACGTTGGCCGGCGGGTGGAACTCGTCCGCCTCGGCGAAGGTCAGTCCGGTACGGGCGGCGATGCCCAGGGCGATGGTCGTCTTGCCGGCCCCGGACACCCCCATCACGACCACGTGTCGCGTCGGCGCGACCGGGCGGCGCTCACCAGTCATGGACCGTGCCGTCCTGGAGCCGGTTGAACGGCAGGTAGGCCGGCACGTACGGGAACTTCGCGGCGGCCTCCTCGTCCAGTTCGACGCCGAGCCCGGGCCGCTCCCCCGGGTGCAGGTAGCCGTCGGTGAAGGTGAACGACTGCCGGAACACTTCGTTGGTGAGCGCCCCGTGCTGCATGTACTCCTGGATGCCGAAGTTGTGGATGGCCAGGTCCAGGTGCAGCGCGGCGGCCATGCCGACCGGCGAGATGTCGGTCGGCCCGTGGATGCCGGACTTGATCTGGTACTGGGCGGCGAAGTCGAGCAGCTTGCGCATGGCCGTGATGCCGCCGGTATGGGTGACGGCGGACCGGACGTAGTCGATGAGCTGCTCGCGGATGAGGGTCTGGTAGTCCCAGACGGTGTTGAAGACCTCGCCGATCGCCAGCGGCGTGGTGGTGTGCTGGCGGACCAGCCGCAGCGCCTCCTGGTTCTCCGCCGGGGTGCAGTCCTCCAGCCAGAACAGGTCGTACGGCTCCAGCGCCTTGCCCAGCCTGGCGGCCTGGATGGGGGTCATCCGGTGGTGGCCGTCGTGCAGCAGCGGCAGCTCCGGGCCGAACTCGTTGCGGACCGCCTCGAAGACGCCGGGCAGATGACGCAGGTAGGAGCGGGTGTCCCAGTCCTCCTCGGCCGGCAACGGGGTGCGCTGCGCTGGCTCGTAGTCGTACCGCTTGCCGTCGACGCTCCTCTGGGTGGCGACCCCGTACACGGCGTTGATGCCCGGCACCGAGGTCTGCACGCGGATCGAGCGGTAGCCGAGTTCGAGGTGGCGGCGGATCGAGTCGAACAGCTCCGGCAGGTCCCGGCCGGAGGCGTGGCCGTACGCCATGATGCCGGTGCGGGACGCCCCGCCCAGCAGCTGGTACAGCGGCATGCCGGCGGCCTTGGCCTTGATGTCCCACAGGGCCACGTCCACCGCCGCGATGGCGGCCATCGTGACCGGTCCCCGACGCCAGTACGCCGAGCGGTAGAGGAACTGCCAGGCGTCCTCGATGCGGTGCGCGTCCCGGCCGATCAGCAGCGGCACGACGTGGTCGCGCAGGTACGAGGCGACGGAAAGCTCACGTCCGTTGAGGGTGCCGTCGCCCAGGCCGGTGACGCCGTCGTCGGTGGTGATCTTCAGGGTGACGAAGTTGCGGTCGGGACTGGAGACGATGACGTCAGCTGCGACGATCTTCACGGGGTGCCTTTCTTCCTACAGTGTGGCAGCGGCTAGCGGAGGACGCTTCCCGCCTCGTGGCCGTCGAGAAGGGACAGTTCGGCGCGGCGCGGCAGCCCGTCGCAGTCGCCCCGGCTGGAGACCGCGAAGGCGCCGAGGGTGGCCGCCCGCCGCAGCCGACCGGCCAGGTCGAGCCCGTCGAACCAGCCGGAGAGGTAGCCCGCGGTGAACGCGTCCCCGGCGCCGATGGTGTCGACGGCGGTCACGGCCAGCGCCCCGACGTGCTCGACCCCGTCCGGGGTGTGCGCGCGGGCGCCGTCGGCGCCCAGCTTGACCAGGACGGTGTGCACGCCCCGCCGGAACAGGTCCGCCACGATGGTGGACTCGTCGGCCCCGGAGTCGCCGACGAGGTCGAGTTCGTCGGCGGAGGCGATGACGGTCGAGGCGTACCCCGCCAGCGGGGTGAGCACCTTGCGGGCGGTGTCGCGGGACCAGAGGCGGGCGCGGTGGTTGACGTCGAGGCACACCGGGATGCCCGCCGCGACGGCCGCCTCGGCCGCCCACCGGGTGGCCTCCCGGGCGGTGTCGGACAGCGCCGGGGTGATCCCGGTCAGGTGCAGCGTCCGTGCGCCGGCGGCCAGCGGCGCCCGCAGGTCGTCGACGCGCAGCGCGGAGCCGGCCGATCCGGCCCGGTGGTACTGCACCCGGGTCACGTCGGCGGTGCGCTGCTCCAGGAACATCAGGCCGGTCGGCCGGTCGGGGTCCCGGGTCACGTCGTCGACACCGACGCCCTCGGCGCGCAACTGCCGCAGCGTGTACTCGCCGAACTCGTCGGTGCTCACCCGGCCGACCCACGCGGCCCGGTGGCCCAGCCGGGCCACCCCCACCGCCACGTTGGACTCGGCGCCGGCCAGGTGCGTGGTCAGCGGTCCCCCGGCGGCGAGCGGGCCGGCCGAGCGCAGGGACACCAGCGCCTCGCCGACGGTGAGCAGGTCCGGTGCGGTCATGACGCGGGCGACTTCCGTACCGCGGCGAGGTAGGTGCGCGCCCGCGCCCGCAGGGCGTCCAGGTCGCCGCCGGCGGCGGCGTCGCC
>NZ_JBFAMU010000530.1:0-3296 GCF_040656655.1 Micromonospora sp. NPDC049799 | reverse complement strand
CCACCGGCAGCGCCCCGGCCTGCGACGTCGCCCAGGGCGGTGCCGGCTCGGCGGTGGCGGGACGCTGCGGCGGTTGGGCCCACGGCGACTCCGTCGGCACCCGGCCCCCGTGCGCCGCCGGACCGTCGACCGGGTCCCCCGGCGCGTCGGCGCCGGCCACCGGCTCTCCGGTCGCGGGATCGACCGTTGCGTGCGGGTCGGGGGTGCCCTCGCCGTCCGTCTGGTGCACCGGCACGGCCGTGGTGGCCTCGTGTACGGGCCCGGCCCCCGAGGCGGACGACCCGTCGGCGTGGCGGGGGCTGAGCGGGCCGCCGGCCTGCGGGCCCGGATGGTGGACGGCGGTCGGGTCGGCGCCCGACGCGGCCGGCTGGTCGAGGCTGAAGGGCATGTCGAGGTCGACCGGGGCGGTCGACCGGGGAGCCGGCACCGTGGGAGCTCCGTACGTCCCGGTGGCCGGTGGGAAACCGCTGCCGGCACCCCACTGGGGACCGGTCTGCGCCGGCGGGTGGCCCTGACCCGCCTCCGGCGTCGGCGACCAGCTTGTTCCGGCCGGCGGGCCGATCATCGCCCACCCGCCCGGTGCGGCCGCCCCGGTGCCGAGCGACGGGTAGTCGGCGGGGGACGGCGGTCGACCGGGCTGTGGTGGGACCGGCGGTGGTCCGGCCGTCGGCGCCCAGGGGTGCGCGCCGGCCTGCTCCGTCGGCCAGAGTGGTTCGATGTCCCGCTCGGGCACCGGCTGCTGGCCGGGCACGTGCGTCCGGTCGGCGTTCTCGTCCACCACGGATCCTCCCCAGTCCTCCTGCCGAGGATAGGCCCCCGGCCGAGCCGGGGTTCGACCCCGCGACAGGGCGCCGGCTCAGGCCGTCCAGACCGCCCAGGCGCCCGGCTCGGTCCACCATGACCGCTTGCGGCCCAGCTCGCCCTCCGCCCCGTCGTCCAGGAACGGCACCTTTCCCTCACGGGGCAGCACGGACACCGCGCGGCCCCGGGCCCGGCGCACCTCCAGGCGTACCCGCCGTCGGCCCCACCTCGAACGGGTCGTCACGGGGACGGCCACGGCGACCTCGACCAGCCCGTCCGTCGGGTCCGGCGTGCCGAGCAGCGCCACGTCGTCGAGGTGCGCGTACCCGCCGGCGTTGCCGATCGCGCACGCCACCAGGAGGTCGTGGCCGTCGGTGAGCACGGCGTCGTCCACCTCCACCCGGCCGCGCCAGTGCAGCGGCCGGCCGCTGTCGTCGGCCGCGCCGAGCAGCGCGCCGTCCAGGGTCACCGAGCCGCCGTCGTTGCGCAGCAGGTCGAGCCGCCGGGCCGTGCCGTCCAGCACGGCGGTGGCCACCGCCGCCGGGTCGCGCGGCAGGCCGAGCTGCGCGGCCAGGTCGCGCTGCGTGGTGGACCGGGCCGGATCCAGCGGGAGTACGCCGATCGCCGGCAGGTCCGGCACCGTCCGGTTGCCAGCCAGGTCGTCCGGGCGGCGGCTGGGCGACGGGGCGTACCGGCGGACGAGCCGGCGCACCACGGCGCGCAACTGGGCGTCACTGGCCGTGGCGACGACCAGGCGGGTCTTGGAGTCCGGATCCGGCCAGGTGAGGCCGTCGGGGCGCGGCGGACCGTCCAGCCGGGCCAGCACCTCGTCGATCTCCGCGTCCGAGCGGGCGGTCACCGTCTCGACCCGCGCGCCCCGGGCGGTGAGCGCGTCCGCGCAGGCCAGCACCGGCACGCGGGGGGTCTCGCAGCGGTCCTCCGTCTTCGCGCCGCTGGCGTCGCCGGCCCGGTCGTCGGCGCCTCCGCAGCAGGCACCGCCGCTGCCGCAGCCCCCACCGGGAGCGTCCCGCTCCGAGCCCAGGGTGAGCAGCACCACGTCGAACACGAGGGAGCCTCCTACTTCTCGCGTGACCGCTGCCGGCCCCGCCCTCACTACTTGTTAGCCTGACACCCCGGGCTCGCCGACCGGTCGCCACCTGGCACCCGAGCCTTCTGGAGGCGGAAAAGATGCCAGCGATCGTGCTCCTCGGCGCTCAGTGGGGCGACGAGGGCAAGGGCAAGGTTACCGACCTGCTGGGTGAGCGGGTCGACTACGTCGTGCGCTACTCGGGCGGGAACAACGCCGGCCACACGGTGATCACGCCGGACGGCCAGAAGTACGCGCTGCACCTGATGCCGTCGGGTGCCCTCTCGCCGAGCGCGATGATCGTCATCGGCAACGGCGTGGTCGTGGACCCGAAGGTGCTGCTCACCGAGATCGACGGTCTCGCAGAGCGGGGCGTGGACGTCTCCCGGCTGCGGATCTCGGGTGACGCGCACCTGATCATGCCGCACCACCGGGCGCTGGACCGGGTGGTCGAGCGCTACCTCGGCTCGTCTCGGATCGGCACCACCGGCCGGGGCATCGGCCCCGCGTACGGCGACAAGGTCGCCCGTATGGGCATCCGCCTGCAGGACCTGCTCGACCCGGGCATCCTGCGCAAGAAGCTGGAGCTCGCGCTGCGCGAGAAGAACCAGCTCCTGTTCAAGATCTACAACCGCAAGGCGATCGACGTCGACGCGACGATCGAGGAGTACCTGGCGTACGCGGAACGGCTCCGGCCGTACATCGCGGAGACGCGGGTCATGCTCTGGGACGCACTGGACCGCGGCGAGACCGTGCTGCTGGAGGGCGCCCAGGCCACCATGCTCGACATGGACCACGGGACGTATCCCTTCGTGACCTCGTCCAACCCGACCGCCGGTGGGGCGTGTGTGGGCGCGGGCATCCCGCCGACCGCCATCACCAAGGTCATCGCGGTGAGCAAGGCGTACACCACGCGGGTCGGCTCCGGGCCGTTCCCGACGGAGCTGTTCGACGACAACGGGCAGCACCTGCGCAAGATCGGTCACGAGTACGGCACCACCACCGGCCGGGAGCGGCGCTGCGGCTGGTTCGACGCCGTCGTCGCCCGGTACGCCTGCCGCCTCAACGGCGTCACCGATCTGGTGGTCACCAAGCTCGACGTGCTCACCGGCCTGGCGAAGGTGCCGATCTGCGTCGGGTACGAGATCAACGGCGAGCGGGTCGACGACATGCCGATGACGCAGACCGACTTCCACCACGCCACGCCGATCTACGAAGAGCTCGACGGCTGGTGGGAGGACATCTCCAAGGCGAGAACCGAGGACGATCTCCCGGAGAACGCAAGGCGCTACATAGCCCGCCTGGAAGAACTCTGCGGCACCCGAATCAGCATCGTAGGAGTAGGCCCAGGCCGCGAAGAAAACGTAATCCGCCACCCCCTCCTCCCCTAACCCCCACCCCCCCGCCC
>NZ_JBFAMU010000529.1:0-3297 GCF_040656655.1 Micromonospora sp. NPDC049799 | reverse complement strand
GCGCCGCGCCTGCCGGTCACCGACGACCCGGCGGGTCCACCCCGCTTCGTCCGCCGGACCTTCCGGCTCGCCGCCGACGAGTGGGACGCGCTGCGGTCGCAGGTCGCCCGGCGCCGTCTGACCCCGACCGCCGTGCTGCTGGCGGCGTACGCCGACACGCTGCGGCAGTGGTCCGGCGACGACCGGTTCAGCCTGATGCTGACCCTGTTCGACCGGCCTGACGACCTCCCCGGCGCGCACGCGGTCGTCGGCGACTTCACCTCACTCGTCGTGCACGAGGTCACACCGGCCGGGAGCGCGTCGTTCGCCGAGCAGGCCACCGCGGTTCAGCGGCGACTCTTCGCCGACCTGGACCACCGCCAGTTCTCCGGGCTGGACGTGCTGGCCGAGGTGTCCGCCCGCACCGGGGAGGTCGCGGCGGTGCCGGTGGTCTTCACCAGCGCCCTCGGCATGGCCGAGCTGATCGGCGAGGACCACGACCTGCAGTGGGCCGGCCGGCAGGTGTACGGGGTCAGCCAGACCCCGCAGACCCTGCTCGACCACCAGGCACTGGAGCAGGACGGAGAGCTGTGGTTGCAGTGGGACGCCCTTGAGCCGGTCCTCGACCCGGCCCAGGTCCAGGAGGCGTTCGACGCCTACGTGGACCGGGTGCGCCGGCTCGCGAGGGAACCGGCCTGCTGGGAGTCCGACCGGCCCTCGGCCACTGCCAGCGTCCCGGCCCGGCGACCGGCCGTGCCGCACCCGCTGCCCGACGTCGCCCTGCCGGTACGCGCCGGAAGCGGTCCGCTGACCCTCTACCTGGTGCACCCCTCCGGCGGGGACGTGCTCTGCTACACCGAGCTGTCCCGGCTGATCGACGAGCGGATCAGCGTGGTCGCGCTGACCGATCCGGCGCTGGTCGGCGCACCCGCGCCGGGCACCGTCGCCGAGCTGGCCGCCACGTATCTGGCGGTGCTGCGCGGGCGGCAGCCGGACGGCCCGCTGTTGCTCGGTGGCTGGTCGATGGGAGGCACCGTCGCCCAGGAGATGGCCCGGCAGGCACACGCCCAGGGGCGACCGGTACCGCTGCTGGCGATGATCGACTCGAACGACCCGACGTACATCCGCCACCTGGCGGCCACCTCGTCGTCCGGCGCCCAGGTGGAGCTGATCGTCCGGCAGTTCGGCGCGCTCGAGGCGTACCTCGGGGTGGACCTCGGAGGGGCGGACCCGGACCTTCGGGCCCGGCTGGCCGCCACGACCGAGACCGAGCGGCTCGCCGAGGCCGAACGGCGGCTGCGCCGGGCGCGGCTGCTGGGTCGCGGCGAGTCGCTGCGCGACCGGCTGGCGGTGCTCGACCGGCACCTGTGCGCCCTGGCCGACCACCGGGCAGAGCAACTGTCCGCCACCGACACCACCACCCTGCTGGTGCGGGCCACCCGCACCGCACCGCGCAACTCCGGCATCGGCATGGGCGTCGACGACACCCCACCGGGCGTGCCGGACCTCGGCTGGCGGGCGCACCTCGCCCGGCCGCCGCACACCGTCGACGTGGACGCGCACCACTACTCGGTGCTGCGCCCACCCGCGGTATCGGCGGTCGCCGCCGCGCTCGACCACCACCTCCGCACCGTTCTTCCCGCACAGTGACGACCCACTCCACGAAGGTGACCATGACCATGCCACTGCGGCGCCGTGCTCTCGGCGCCCTGACCGTGCTCGCCCTGCTTGTCACCGCCGGCTGCGCCGACGACGACGCGCCCGAGACGGCCACCGCCGCCGACACCCTGCGCTACGTGTCGGTCGGCTCGCCCGCGACCGCCGGCAACGACCCGCACGGCGGCCTGGCCAACGAGGCCGACGCCGTACGCTTCGCCCTCACCTACGACGTCCTCACCGGCCAGGGCCCGGACGGTCGCACCCAACCTCGGCTGGCCGAGTCGTGGCAGGCCGACCCGACCCAGAGGAAGTGGCGGTTCACCCTGCGCCGGGACGCCACCTTCACCGACGGCAGACCGGTCCGCGCCGCCGACGTGCTGTGGTCGCTGCGCCGCATCGAACGCAAGGCCGCCGAGAACTACGGCCGGCTCGCCAGCTTCGACCTCGCCGCCTCCCGGGTTGTTGACGAGCACACCGTCGAGATCGTCAGCCGGCAGCCCTTCGCCGAGGTGCCCCGGGCCCTGGAGTCGATGACGTTCATCGTGCCGGAGAACGCCGACGACTTCACCCGTCCCGTTCCCGGGTCGGGGCCGTTCCGGCTGGTCAGCAGCGACGCGCAGACCGCCGTGCTGGAGCGCCACGACAGCTGGTGGGGCACCGCGCCGCCGCTGCGGCGCATCGAGGTCCGGGCCGTCGCCGACCCGCAGGCCCGCGCCCAGGCCGTCCTCTCCGGGCAGGCCGACGTAGCCGCCAGCGTCGCACCGGCGGCGGCGAAGCAGGCCGAGGGGCGCGACGACGTGAGCGTGCTGCGCCGCCCCGCGGTGACCATGTACCCGTTCGTCATGCGCACCGACCGCAAGCCGTTCGACGACCCCCGGGTCCGCGAGGCGGTCAAGCTCGCCGCCGACCGGCCGGCCCTGGTCGAGGCGGCGTTCCTCGGCTACGGCCAGGCCGGCGACGACATCCTCGCCCCGGCCGACCCGTCCGCCCCCACCGGCCTCACCCCGCGCGGCCGGGACGTGGCGCGGGCCAGGCAACTGCTCGCCGAGGCCGGGCACGCCAAGGGCCTGACCGTCACGCTGCACACCACCACCTCGTACCCGGGCATGGACACCGCCGCCACGCTCTTCGCCCGCCAGCTCGCCGACATCGGGGTGACCGCGCGGGTGAAGCTCAACCCGCCCGACACGTACTTCACCACCGTCTGGGCCAAGCAGGACTTCTACACCGGCTACTTCGGTGGGATCCCGTTCTTCGACGTGGCGCGGGTGTCCCTGCTTTCCACCTCGCCGACCAACGAGACCGCCTGGAAGAAGCCCGGTTTCGACGCCGCCCTGGCCGCCGCGCTCGCCGAGCCGGACGAGGCGAAGCGCAACACCGCCCTCGGTGACCTCCAGCGACAGGTCCGCGACGAGGGCGGGTACGTGGTGTGGGGCACCGGAGAGGGCCTCGACCTGACCCGCGTGGGGGTGCAGGGGCTGCCGACCGGCCCCGGTTTCGCCCGGCTCTTCATCGAACAGGCGCGGCTGACCCGATGACGCCGTGGGCGCTGCTGCGGGCGCCACTGCTGCTGGTCGGGGTCTCGGTGGTGGTGTTCGCCGCCACCGAGGCCCTGCCCGGCGACGCCGTCGCCGCCCGGACCGCCGGTCGCGCCGACGC
>NZ_JBFAMU010000528.1:0-3321 GCF_040656655.1 Micromonospora sp. NPDC049799 | reverse complement strand
GCCCGCTCCCCCGGGCCCGCCGCCGCCTGTCGTACGCCGCGGCCGTCAGCGGCTGTCGGAGCCGCCCGTCTCCACCACCGCGCGACCGGCCTCCAGCCGCGCGACGGGCACCCGGAACGGCGAGCAGGAGACGTAGTCCAGGCCCACCTCGTGGAAGAAGTGCACCGACTCGGGGTCACCGCCGTGCTCGCCGCACACGCCGATCTTCAGGCCCGGCCGGGCCGCCCGGCCCTCCTCGGTGGCGATCCGCACCAGCCGGCCGACGCCCTCGCGGTCGATCGACTCGAACGGTGAGATGCCGAAGATGCCCAGCTCCAGGTAGCGCCAGAAGAACGCGCCCTCGACGTCGTCGCGGGAGAAGCCCCAGCCCATCTGGGTGAGGTCGTTGGTGCCGAAGGAGAAGAACTGCGCCGCCTCGGCGATCTGGCCGGCGGTCAGCGCGGCCCGGGGCACCTCGATCATGGTGCCGATCAGCACGTCGACCGGCTGCTCCCGGGTCACCTCGGCGATGATCTTCTCGGCCTCGGCGCGTACCGTCTCCAGCTCCTGCACGGCACCGACCAGCGGGACCATGATCTCCGGGCAGGACCGTACGCCCTGCTTCGCGCACTCCACCGCGGCCTCGGCGATCGCCCGGACCTGCATGGCGAACAGGCCCGGGATGACCAGCCCGAGACGGACGCCGCGCAGGCCCAGCATGGGGTTCTGCTCGTGCATCCGGCGGACGGCGGAGAGCAGCGCCTCCTCCTTGGCCACGTCCTCGCCGCGCTCCTGGGCGACGGCCACGTTCACCGCCAGTTGCTCCAGCGGCGGCAGGAACTCGTGCAGCGGCGGGTCGATCAGCCGGACGGTGACCGGCAGGCCGTCCATCTCCCGGAAGATCTCGACGAAGTCGGCGCGCTGCAACGGCAGCAGCGCGGCGAGCGCGTCGTCCCGCTCCTTCCCGTCGCGGGCCAGGATCAGCCGCTCCACCAGCTCCTTGCGGTCGCCGAGGAACATGTGCTCGGTGCGGCACAGGCCGATGCCCTCGGCGCCGAAGCGCCGGGCCCGGGCCGCGTCCGCGCCGGTGTCGGCGTTCGTCCGTACCCGCAGGCGCCGCTTGCCGTCGGCGTGCGTCATGATCCGGTGTACGGCGCGGACCAGCGCGTTGTCGATGTGCGCCGGGTCGAGGCTGCCCTCGAAGTACTGCACCACCTCCGACGGCATGACCGGCACCTCGCCGAGGAAGACCTTGCCGGTGGTCCCGTCGATGGAGACGACGTCGCCCTCGGAGACGGTCTGCCCGCCGACGACGAACTTCCGCCCCGGAATGTCGATGTCCAGGTCGTCGGCGCCGGACACGCAGGTCTTGCCCATGCCCCGGGCCACCACGGCGGCGTGGCTGGTCTTGCCGCCGCGGGAGGTGAGGATGCCCTGCGCGGCGATCATGCCGTTCAGGTCGTCGGGGTTGGTCTCCCGCCGGACCAGGATCACCGACTCGCCCTCGGCGGCCAGCTCCACCGCCCGTGCCGAGGTGAAGACGACCTTGCCGACCGCCGCGCCGGGTGAGGCGCCGATGCCCTTGGCGACCGGTTGGAACTCGTGGTCGAGCTTGAACCGGGGGAACATCAGCTGGGCGAGCTGTGCGCCGTTGACCCGGTGCAGCGCCTCGTCCAGGTCGATCAGGCCCTCGTCGACGAGCTGGCCGGCGATGACGAACGCGGCGGCGGCGGTACGCTTCCCGACCCGCGTCTGGAGCATCCACAGCTTGCCGCGCTCGATGGTGAACTCGATGTCGCAGAGATCCTTGTAGTGCTCCTCCAGCCGGGCCATGATGCTGAGCAGTTCGTCGTAGGACTTCTTGTCCAGCTGCTCCAGCTCCTGCAACGGCACGGTGTTGCGGATGCCGGCGACGACGTCCTCGCCCTGGGCGTTGGCCAGGTAGTCACCGTAGATGCCCTGGGCGCCGCTGGCGGGGTCCCGGGTGAAGGCCACCCCGGTGCCGGAGTCCGGGCCGAGGTTGCCGAAGACCATCGCCACCACGTTGACGGCGGTGCCGAGGTCGGCCGGGATGCGCTCCTGCCGGCGGTAGAGCACGGCGCGATCGGCGTTCCACGACTCGAAGACGGCGTGGATGGCGAGGTCGAGCTGCTCGCGCGGCTCCTGCGGGAACTCCCGGCCGGTGTGCTTGCTGAAGATGCTCTTGTACGCGTCGACCAGACCACGCAGGTCGTCCGCGTCCAGGTCCAGGTCGTTCGTGACGCCCTTGACGCGCTTGGCGTCGTCGAGCGCGTGCTCGAACTCCTCGCCGGGGACCTCGCAGACCGTCTTGCCGAACATCTGGATCAGACGACGGTAGGAGTCCCACGCGAAACGGTCGTTGCCGCCGGCCTGTGCGCTCAGTCCGACCACGGAGCGGTCGTTGAGGCCGACGTTGAGGACGGTCTCCATCATGCCGGGCATGGAGAACTTCGCGCCGGACCGGACGGAGACCAGCAGCGGGTCGTCGGGGTCGCCGAGGCGCTTGCCCATCGCGCTCTCGAGGGTGGCGAGCCGGGCGGAGATCTGGTCGCCGAGCCCGGCCGGCTCCTCACCCGTGCTGAGGTACGCCTTGCAAGCCTCGGTGGTGATGGTGAAACCGGGCGGGACCGGCAGGCCGAGGTTGGTCATCTCGGCCAGGTTGGCCCCCTTGCCGCCGAGCAGGTCCTTCTGGTCCTTGTTGCCCTCGGAGAAGTCGTAGACGTACTTGTGCTCCACCGCCTGTTGCCCTGCCACCGTCAGCCTCCCACGCGCGCCGGAAATTGACACTTAACGAAGGTTCAGTTCGCACATACCCCGGGACCGACCTCCGGTAATCCCGGAGTGGTCGACGTTCGGTGGGCGAAGGTTAAGCGAACATCGCGCAGCTTGGAATGGTCGGTGACAATCGGCACAACCGTCACCACTGTCCGCGTCCGTACCGGTTTTTGGGAACGCTTCCACGCGCACGATCACGCAATCCCGATTCCCCTCGTACTCTTGACGGCACTGGTTTTGACGAACCTGACTTTTGCCATATCCCGCGCAAATACACCCCCCGGAGTCGTCGCCGTGCCCACCACCCCCGCCGCCCGCCCCGAGACCGGCCCTGAGCCCCTCGATCCGGCTCGCCTCTCCTCCTCCGGAGCGACCGCGGCCGACCTGGCGCGGATCGCCCTCCAGCGAGCGGGCGAGCTGCTCGCCCCGCCCGCGCCGGTCCGGCTGGATGACGTGGTGCCCGCCCCGGAACATGTCGCCCCGGACACGACCGCCGACTTCGTCCTGCCCGAGGACGCGGCGGTGCGGGTCGGCGCCGACCCGGGC
>NZ_JBFAMU010000527.1:0-3361 GCF_040656655.1 Micromonospora sp. NPDC049799 | reverse complement strand
GTGTGCTCGACACGGGCGGCCCGGGCCAGCGCCGGCATCGTGGTGACCAGGGACAGGTCGTCGGCGCGGCCCGCGTACACGCCGCCGAGCATCGGGTCGACCAGCCGGTCGACCACCTCGTCGCCGAACCGCGCGCGGACCAGGGCGCCGACCGCGACGTCGTCGTCCGGGCCGAGCAACGGGCCGCCACCGTCGGTGTCGGCGTCCACTGCCGGACGCGCGACCGTGGTCACCCGTTCCAGATCCCCCGGTACGCCCACCAGCGTGCCGCCCGGGATCGGGCGCAGCCCTCCGTCGACCACCAGCGCGGCCTGCCCGACGGTGGGGTGCACGATGCGGTCGGCCAGACCGAGCCGGTGGACCAGGGCCACCGCGGCCGAATCGCCGCCGGCCGGGTCGCGCATCAGGAACGACTCGGCGCCGAACTCCACCGGCGAGCCGGCCAGCTCGCCGGTGCGCAGCTTGCCGCCGAGGGCGCCGGACTGCTCGTACACGGTGATCTCGGTGCCGGCGGGCGCGCGGTAACGCAACCGGACCGCGGCGGCCAGCCCGGCGATCCCGCCGCCGACCACCGCCACCCGCCACGGCGTCCGCACGGTGCTCAGCCCTGGTCGGAGGGGCGGGCGGACAGCTCGTGCACCAGGGCGACCACCCGGGTCAGCACGTCGGGGTCGGTCTCCGGGAGCACGCCGTGCCCCAGGTTGAACACGTGGCCCGGCGCCGCGCGACCCTGCTCCACGATCCGCCGCACCTCGGCCTCCACCGCCGGCCAGGGTGCGAGCAGCACGCACGGGTCGAGGTTGCCCTGCACCGCCCGGTCCGGGCCGATCCGGCGGGTCGCGACGTCCAGCGGCGTACGCCAGTCGACGCCGACCACGTCGGCGCCGGCCTCGCCCATGGTGGCCAGCAACTCGCCCGTGCCCACCCCGAAGTGGATGCGCGGCACACCGGCGTCGGCGAGCCCGGACAGCACGGCGGCGGAGTGCGGCAGCACGAAGCGGCGGTAGTCGGCCTCGGAGAGCGCGCCGGCCCAGGAGTCGAAGAGCTGCACCGCGGACACCCCGGCGTCGATCTGCACCCGCAGGAACGCCAACGTCACCTCGGCCAGCCGGCCGGCGAGGGCGTGCCACAGCTCCGGCTGCCCGTACATGAGGGCCTTGGTCTTCGCGTGCGTCCGCGACGGCCCGCCCTCGACGAGGTAGCTGGCCAGGGTGAACGGCGCCCCGGCGAAGCCGATCAGCGGGGTGTCGCCCAGCTCCGCGACGAGCAGCCGGACCGCCTCGTCCACGTACGAGACGTCCTCGCGGGTGATCGGGCGGATCTTCTCGACGTCGTCGAGGGTGCGCACCGGCTCGGCGACGACCGGCCCGGTGCCGGGCACGATGTCCAGGTCGACACCGGCGGCGGCCACCGGCACCACGATGTCGCTGAACAGGATCGCGGCGTCCACCCCGTGCCGGCGGACCGGCTGGAGGGTGATCTCGGTGACCAGGTCCGGGCGGCGGCAGGACTCCAGCATCGCGACGTTGGCCCGGATCTCCCGGTACTCCGGCAGCGAGCGACCCGCTTGGCGCATGAACCAGACCGGGGTGTGCGAGCGGGGCTGACGCCGGCACGCCCGGACGAAGGGAGAGTCGGCCGGTCCGCCGGGGCGGGGGTCGTCGTCTCGGGCGACGGTGCCCGTGGTGTCGGTGCTCATCGCGGCAATCGTGCCACGCGGCCCACCCGCGCCCACGCCCACCATCACCTTTTGTGACGTGAAAGGAAGGGCCCCCCGTCAACGCCTCCGGTAGAGGAAGGGCCCCCGGTTTACACCCCGGCGTGCACGGGTGAAGAGCCACCGTCCCGGGGCCGGGACTTCGGCGCGCCGTACGGGTCGGCGGGCAGCCGGCGGCTTACGCTTCCGGCATGGCCCTCCCGATCGCGCTCCCGGAGACCTTCGCCCGCGCGGTCGCCGGGCTGCGGTCCGCGGCGCCCCGGCCGGAGATCCTGCTGGAGGAGGTGGGCGCGCCGCAGCGGCTCGCCCCGTACGCCTTCGCGCTCTCCGCGACCGTGCTGCGCGACGGCGACGAGGTGGCCACCGGGCGGCTGATCCTGCTGCACGACCCGGCGGGCCACGAGGCGTGGCAGGGCACCCTGCGGCTGGTCACGTACGTGACGGCGGAGCTGGAGGTGGACCTGGCCGCCGACCCGCTCCTGCCCGGCGTGGGCTGGACGTGGCTGACCGACGCCCTCGACGCGCAGGACGCCGGGCACCGGGCGATCGGTGGCACGATCACCCAGACCATGTCGACGCGGTTCGGTGACCTGGCCGGGCCGCCGGCCGCCGGTGACGTCGAGATCCGGGCCTCCTGGACTCCACTCGACGACGACCTGGCCCCGCACCTGAACGCCTGGTGCGCGCTGCTCGCCTCGACGGCCGGCCTGCCGCCGCCGGGGGTCACGGCGCTGCCCGAGCGGCGTCCCGCCGGCGCCGCCTGAGCGCCCCCGGAGGACACCCGGACGTCATCCGACCGACACGCGCCGGACCGGCTGCACACACGGATTCGACTCGCGCACTAGGGTTGTCAGGTGACCGACGAACCACCCCTGCGCCGTCGGGCCGCCGAAAGCCGTACGGGACACGCACCGCACCACCCGCCGTCGGCCCTGCCGGAGCCGGAGGACGCGGGGGACGCCCCGACCGCCGGTGGGCCCGTTCCGCTGACCGCCCCCCGCGACGGCACGCCCCAGCCGGTGGCCACGCCGAGCGAGCTCGACGAGGTCGTGGCCCGTTTCGCGGCGGGCAGCGGCCCGGTCGCCCTGGACGCCGAACGCGCCTCGGGGTACCGCTACAGCCAACGCGCCTACCTCGTGCAGCTGCGCCGTGCCGGCGCCGGCACGGTGCTGATCGACCCGCTGCCGTTGCCCGACCTGACCGCGCTGGACGAGGTGATCGGCCAGGCCGAGTGGGTGCTCCACGCGGCCAGCCAGGATCTGGCGTGCCTGGCGGAGCTGGGCCTGCGCCCGCGCCGGCTCTTCGACACCGAGCTGGCCGCCCGGCTGGCCGGCTTCGAACGGGTCGGGCTGGCCGCGCTGACCGAGCAGCTGCTCGGGTTCAGCCTGGAGAAGCACCATTCGGCCGCCGACTGGTCCAGCCGGCCGCTGCCCGAGTCGTGGCTGACGTACGCGGCGCTGGACGTGGAGATGCTCGTCGACCTGCGCGACGCCCTCGACGCCGAGTTGGCCCGGCAGGGCAAGTCGGAGTGGGCGGCGGAGGAGTTCGCTGCCCTGGTCCGCAACGGCGCCCGCCCGCCCCGGGTGCGCGCCGAGCCGTGGCGCCGCACGTCCGGCATCCACCGGGTCCGCGGGGCGCGGGCGC
>NZ_JBFAMU010000526.1:0-3382 GCF_040656655.1 Micromonospora sp. NPDC049799 | reverse complement strand
TGGCCGCGCACGTCGGGGTCGACCGGCTGGACGCGGAGCCCGCCGCCACCGCCGGGCTGATCCGGCTCTGCGCCGGCTCGGTGCTGGCCCTGCGAATCACCGCGTCGCGGTTGGCGAGCCGCCCTGAACTCGCGGTCGGCGTTCTGGTCGGGCAGGCGCGTGACGCGCAGGCACGGCTGGACCTGCTGGCGTTCGGCGACCAGTCGGTCCGGGCGAGCCTGGCGACTGGCATCGCTGCGGTCCGCTCCGCGGATGAGGTGGTCGGCCGGATCCTCGCCCTGCTCGGGGAAACGCCCGAGGCGACAGCCGTCCCCGACCGTACGGCGGCGCGGCTCGGCGTCTCGGCCGAGCGGGTGTGGCATGCGCTGGAGGACCTGGTCGACGCACACCTCGTGTACCGCGACGAGCCGGCCGGGTACCGGTTACCCGCACTGGTCGACGACTACGCGGCAGAGCTGGCGGCGGCGCGGTCGGTCGGCCGCCGGATGATCCCTCCGATGGCGGCGTGACGCCAGGCTCAGGAGGATGCGCCGCGCACGATGGCCACCGCCACACGGCAGAACTCGTCCATGTCCGGGTTGAACCCGGCAGCGATGTCGGGGTGCAGACCGGCGCGGGTCTCGTCCAGCAGCCGCTGGCAGACCTGCTCGATCGGCTCGCCGGCGTAGCTGGCCCGCACCCGTTCGGTGGCGGCCTGCAACGCCGAGGTCAGCTGGTCCTCCAGCGGGCCGCGCAGCTTTTCCTGCACCGGGTCGAGCCCGCGAGGGTCCAGCGTGACATGTGGCTCCGACATCGGTGCTCCCTTCGTCGGCGTCCGCGGTACCCCACCGCGGACGTCGGTCAAACCCCGTGCGGGACGGCGGCCACCCGCACCTGGTAGGAGAAGTCCTCCGCCGGCTCCTCCCGGTACGACAACTTCCGGATCTGCCGGTCGTCGCCGTAGAGGGCGACGTCCACCAGGACGCCGAGGTGGGCCAGGCCGATGCTGGCGACCCGCTTCTTGTCCTGGAGCACCGCACACACCCCGCCGAGCAGGGTGCTCGCGTCGGAGGTGCGGTGCCCCGGCGGGCAGCGCAGCACGAGGTCCACCTCGACCGGCCCGGACAGCGGAGTCCAGCCGGTGCGCTGGGCCGCGGCGCAGGCCGCCTGGAGCAGGGCGCGGACCCTCGTCGCCTGCCGGTGCCCGGCAGCGAAGATGGACAGCGCCTCGGTCTTGACCGGTGGCAGGCCGCTCACCTCGAACGTCAGGGCGAGAGCGCGGGTGTCCTGCACGACGGCACCTCCTCGTGGGGTCGATCCTGCCCAACCGGTGCGGTGGCGGTGGGAGTTCCCGCGAGAACCAACCGATCGGGCGGACTGGGGTCGGCCGAGGCGTGGTCGACGTCGGTGGCGAACGCGCAGGTAGACGCTAATCCACCCGATGGGTGTCGGGTAACCGTCCGCTCACTCGGTGGGACGCGGCGGGAACGCGCAGAACTCGTTGCCCTCCGGGTCGGCGAGGATCCACCAGGAGATGACGTCGTCCGGCTCCCGCAGCAGGGTCGCGCCGGCCCGGATCAGCGCCGTCGGGTCGTCGTCGACGAGGTCGACGTCCCAGTGCAGGCGGTTCTTCACCGTCCTGCGCTCCGGCACCGGGTCGAAGACCCAGTACTCCCACGGGAATCCGGCGGCGCCCGTGAGGTAGGCGTAGCCCTTGTCGCTGGTGTGGGCCGTGCCCCCGACGACGCGCGACCACCAGGCGGCCTGGGCGGCGGGGTCCGCGCTGTCGACGACCAGCTCGAACGTGCCGGGCCGCTCGCCCTCGCGCGGCCCGAACGCACAGAACAGGTTGCCCTCCGGGTCGGCCAGCACCCACCAGCTGATCTCCGCGTCCGGCTCGCGGACCACCCGCGCGCCGGCCTCGACCAGCGCCGCCGGGTCCGCGTCGGGCAGCCTCAGGTCCAGGTGTACGCGGGTCTTGACGGTACGGGGCTCCGGCACCCGGTTCACCCAGATCGACTCCGCGCCCTCGCCGGCCCGCCCGGGGTCGACCCGCACGTCACCGTCCCCGAGGTCCACGACCTCTGCGTCGAGGATCCGCCCCCAGAAGGCCCCCAGCGCGGGAGCGTCGGCAGCGTCCAGACAGAGATCCTTGAACCGCGCGATCATGCCCTCATCCTGCCCCACCCCACCCCACCCCACCCACCCACCCCCGCCCGCCATCCGCGCCGCCCCCGCGCCCTGCGCCGCACCCGCCCGCCGCGCCGCCGCCCCGCCCCCCCGCGCCGCCGCGGGCGACAACTTCGGGGAAGTTGCTGCCTCCGGTGCGGGGGAGGCGACATCTTCCCCGGAGTTGCGCGAGGTGTTCGGCCGTCATCAGCGGGTGCGGGTGCGGATGGCGTGGCGGACCTCGGTGAGGAAGCCGTCGAAGTCGGTCGCGAAGCGCTTCGAGGTCAGGTGCAGGACGATCCAGTCGTCACCGACCAGGCGGTTGAGCCGGCGCCGATCCCGGTGGAGTTGTGCCGGGTCGTGGTGCCAGAGGCCGTCGTACTCGATGGCGATCTTCCACTGCGGCCAGGCGAGGTCGAGTCGGGCGACGAAGCTGCCGTCACGGTCGACCACGAACTGGGTGACCGGGGCGGGCAGGCCGGCCAGGACCAGCCGGACCCGCAGGCGCGACTCCGGTGGTGACTCCGCACCGCCGTCGGTCAGCTCGGCGACCCGGAGCATCCGCTTCCAGCCGCGCTCTCCGGTGTGCCGGCGTGCCCGCTCGCTCAGCTGCGCCGGGTCGACGAGCCGGCGACGGACGAGCACGTCGACGAGGGCGACGGCGTCCTCCACCCGGAGCCACTGCGCGAGATCCCAGCAGGTGCGTACCGGCGTGGTGACCGGAACGCCGGCCCGCCGGACCACGTCGGTGCCGGGCAGGCCGGCGGTGTGCACGGCCAGGCCGGCCACCGGACCGAACCGCCGACCGGTGGGCACCAGGACGTCGAGTGGCTCGTGTCGCTCGATCCGTCCGGCTCCGAACAGCGCCGCGGCGCTTCGCCCGGCGATCGCCGCACCGGGCGGGATCAACCACCGTGCCGCTGCGGCACAGCGGGCCGGATGCGAGACGACGAGCCGGGCGTCGGCGTAGACGTCCTTGAAGACGGGCCGCCACGCGCTGCTCCGAAGCTCAGCGCGGGTGAGCACCCCCCGCGAGACGACCTCCGACCCCCAAAAAATGCGCCCCCGCAAGGCTGCGGGCCGCCGAGGAGAAAAAGGCATCCCCCCACCCTGCCCGCCACCCGGCCCCCTCGTCCGCCCCTGTGGTTCGTGCCGCTGCTGCCCTGCTGTCCGTCGCGTACGTGGCGTTGCCCCGGTTCCGGTCCCGCCTGGACTGGGCGGTGCTCGGCGCGGC
>NZ_JBFAMU010000525.1:0-3395 GCF_040656655.1 Micromonospora sp. NPDC049799 | reverse complement strand
GTCGACGCCCGGGCCTTCGCCGAGGTGGCGCGGCGCAGCGGCGTCGACGTGGACGTGCCGGCCGTGCTGCGCACCGCCGGCCGCGGCGACGGGCCGGTGCCGGCGGTGGTCTCCCCCGACGTGGCCGCCGACCTGCCCACCGGCGGTGCGGCGGACGTGCAGAACCGGCTGTTCCCGTTCACCGTGGCCGGCGTCGCCGACACCTTCCCCGGGCTGGGCCCGGACGGGGGCCGGTTCGTCGTGCTGCCCTGGCAGGCCCTTACCGAGTACGCGGACACCCCGGTGATCCCGAACCGGTTCCTGCTGGCCGGCGAGGACATCGCCGTGGCGGAGCTGCTGCGGGTCGCCGACGACGCGCAGCGGGAGCGGCAGTCCGCCGTGCTGGGCTCCGAGGTGCGGGAGCCGGAACTGCCCGCCGCGCTGGACACGTGGCAGGCACGCCGGCAGGGCCTGGAACGCACCGGCGTCAACGAGGTGCTCACCCTGGCGTTCGTGGTGGGCGCCGCCGGCGGCACCGGGCTGGCCGTGCTCGCGGTGGGCTTCGCGGTGGTCGCCGACGCCCGCGGCCGGGGGCGGGTGCTGTCCCGGCTGCGCACCATGGGCCTGTCCGGCGGGCAGGGCCGGCAGCTGCTGGTGTACGAGCTGGTGCCGCTGGTCGGCGCGGCAGCCCTGGCCGGCGGCGCGGTGGGCGTGGCGCTGCCCCGCCTGCTCGGCACCACGCTCGGGCTGTCCACGTTCACGCCCGGTGTGACGCCCCGCGCCCAGCTGGACCCGATGGTCGTCGCCGGGGTGCTGGTCCTGGTGGTGGTCGGTCTGCTGGCCGGGCTGGCGGTCGAGAATCTGGCGAACCGGCGGATGCGTCTCGGTGAGGTGCTCCGCGTGGGAGAGGAGAACGCATGACGGTCGTCGACAACGCGCCGGACCTGGCGACCCTGCAACGGCGGGCCGCGGAACGGGCCGCCGCCCGCGCCGGCGGCACCGACCGGCTGCGCGGGCACATCGTCTGCGACGGCCTGGTGCGGATCTTCACCACCGAGGGGGTGGAGGTCGTCGCGTTGCAGGGCCTGGACCTGGTGGTGGACCAGGGTGAGCTGCTGGCCATCGTCGGCGCGTCCGGGTCGGGCAAGTCCACCGTGCTCAACATCCTGTCCGGGCTGGACGTGCCGACCGCCGGGATCGCCCGGGTGGCCGGCTACGACCTGCTGACCATGTCCCCGCGCAAGCGGCTCGCCTACCGGCGGCACACCGTCGGCTTCGTGTGGCAGCAGACCGGCCGCAACCTGCTGCCGTACCTGTCGGCGCGGGAGAACGTCGAGCTGCCGATGCGGCTGGCCGGGCGGCGCGGTCGCAGACTGCGTCGGCGCGCGGTCGAGCTGTTGGAGATGGTCGGCGTCGGGTACTGCGCCGACCGTCGGCCGGGGCAGATGAGCGGCGGCGAGCAGCAGCGCTGCGCCATCGCGGTGGCGGTGGCCAACGACCCGGAGGTGCTTTTCGCCGACGAGCCGACCGGTGAGCTGGACGAGGCCACCGCCGGTGAGGTGTTCGCGGCGCTGCGCGCGATCAACGCCGAGCTGGGCGTCACCATCGTGGTGGTCACCCACGATCCGCAGGTCGCCTCGCAGGTCCGACGGACCGTCGCGATCCGCGACGGCCGCACCGCCTCCGAGGTACGCCGCTCGGCGCGCATGGGCGCCGACGGCATCGAGGAGCTGGTCACCGAGGAGTACGCGGTGCTGGACCGCGCCGGCCGGATGCAGCTGCCGTCGGCGTTCGTCGACGCGCTGGAGCTGCGGGACCGGGTGAAGCTGACGCTGGAGCCCGACCACGTGCAGGTGCGCCCCGGCGCGGACGCGAAGGAGAAGTGATGGGCGACGAGCTGGTACGTGTCGAGGGCGTCAGCCGCGAGTACCGCACCGGCGGGCAGGTGGTGCACGCCGTACGGGAGGTGTCGTTCACCGCCGGCCGCGGTGAGCTGGTGGCGGTCCGGGGCCGCTCGGGCGCCGGCAAGACGACCCTGTTGAACCTGATCGGCGGGCTGGACAGGCCCACCGCCGGGCACATCCACGTCGCCGGGCGGGAGGTCACCGCGGTCGGTGAGCGGGAGCTGCTGGCCCTGCGCCGCGACGCCATCGGGTTCGTGTTCCAGTCCTTCGGGCTGATTCCGATCCTGTCCGCGGCGGAGAACGTGGGGGTGCCGATGCGGCTGGCGAAGGTGCCGGCCGCCGAGCGGGAGCAGCGGGTCGCGGTGCTGCTGGAGATGGTCGGGCTGGGCGGGCACGCGGCGCAGCGGCCGTACGAGATGTCCGGCGGGCAGCAGCAGCGGGTGGCCATCGCCCGGGCCCTGGCCAACGACCCGCCGCTGCTGATCGCCGACGAGCCGACCGGCCAGCTGGACTCGGAGACCGGCCGGGCGGTGATGGACCTGCTCCGGGCGTTGGTGCGCGCACGGGGGATGACCGCCCTGGTGGCCACGCACGACCCGACTCTGGTGGAGCTGGCCGACCGGGTGCTGGTGCTGCGCGACGGCCGGCTGACCGAGGAGACCGTGCCGGTCCCCGCCTGATCAGTACGGGTCGCCGCAGACCCGCCAGCCGCCGTCCTCCTTCACCACCGACAGCTCCCGCTGCTCGACGGCGCCGGTGTCGCGGGTCAGCCGGACCGTCACCGTGCCCTCGGGGCGACCCCGGCTGGTCGCCACGGACACGTCGACGATCTCGTAGTCGTCGACCAACGGCGGGGTGCGCATCCAGCTGGTGAACCCGATCGGGCTCCATCGGCTGCGGGCGTCGGCGCACAGCCGCTTGTACGCGCCGTCGGTGTCGCCGACGGTCACCGACCGCAGGAACCCGTCGGCGGTCTCCCGCACCGGACCACTGGCCTGGGTGACCACCTGCACGTTCCAGGCGCCCAGCCCGGCCACCCCGACGCAGCACAGCGCCACGCCCACCCCGGCGAACACCAGGCCGGCGCGGACCGGCCGGTGCCGGCGCGCCGGCCGGCTCCACCGCTGCTCAGCGTCCACCCGTCGACCGTAGAGAACGGGCCGGGCCGCGCGCAGGAAAGTCGGCCCTGTCGCGGTCGCCGCCGGATCGTCTACCGTCGGCGCACACCCCTGACGTCCCCCGTGCGAGGAGCCCGAACCGATGAGCCGCTTCGTGCAGCCGGTGCCCGCCCCCGACGACCCGTACGCCGGTGACCGGCTGCTGCGCTCGTGGCTGGAGCGGCAGCTCGGCCCGGCCGGGCACGCCGCCGCGAAGGGTCGTCTCGCCGACCTCGCGGCCGACGTGACCGGACCGCTTCGGTCCGCGCACGCGGACGCGGAGGCGCACCCGCCGACGCTGGTCCGCTACGACGCGTGGGGTGCCCGGGTGGACCGGATCGAGACCTCCGCCGGG
>NZ_JBFAMU010000524.1:0-3402 GCF_040656655.1 Micromonospora sp. NPDC049799 | reverse complement strand
CACCGGACCGGTGCGGCTGGCCGCCGCGGCCGGCGCCGCGACCGTAGGGCTGTTCGGGCCCACCGACGCGCGGCGGTACGGGACCGGCGACCTCGACCTCCAGGGGCTGCCCGACTGCGCGTACCGACGGCCCACCGCGATCACCGACCAGCCCTGCTGGTGGCAGGCACGGTGCCCGCTGGACCCGGCCGGGCCGGCGTGCATGGCCGACCTGGACGTGGACACCGTCCTCGCGGCGGTCACCGGCGTCACGTGAGACCGGCGTGCCCCGCTTGGCGGGCCGATTGAGCCTGGCCTAACCTTGTGGCGGCGAGGGGAGTACTTCCCACGAACCATTCCGGTCAGTACGGCGGGCCTCAGAGCCCTCCCCGGGTGGTTGCCCACGATATGTGGGTGAAGGAGACCTCGAACATGACACGGTGTTCGAGGAGGCCCCATGTCCGGTTCGTCATATCTTGCTGCCACCGAGATCAGCTCGGTGGGCACCCCCACGCTGTGGGGCGTCACCATCGCCGGCGTGCTCGCGCTGCTGGTCCTGGACTTCCTCGTCACCCGTAAGCCGCACGAGGTGTCGATCCGTGAGGCGCTGGGCTGGTCGGCGTTCTACGTCGCCCTCCCGCTGGCCTTCGGCGCCTGGATCTGGTCCCGCTACGGTTCCCAGCAGGGCGTCGAGTACCTCACCGGTTACCTGGTCGAGAAGTCCCTCTCGGTGGACAACCTGTTCGTCTTCATGCTGCTGCTCGCCGCGTTCGCGGTGCCGGCCGTGCTCGCCCAGCGCGTCCTGCTCTACGGCATCGCCGGGGCGCTGGTGCTGCGCGCGATCTTCATCGCGCTCGGCGCCGCCGCGTTGCAGACCCTCGACTTCGCCTTCCTGCTCTTCGCGATCATCCTCCTCGCCACCGCGGTGAAGCTGCTGCGCGACGCCCTCTCCGGGCACGAGCAGGAGGTCGACATCAGCAAGATGCGCTCGGTGAAGCTGCTGCGCCGGTTCATGCCGGTGACCGAGGAGTACCAGGGCACGAAGCTGACCGTCCGGGTCGACGGCAGGCGGGCGCTCACGCCGCTGGCGCTGGTCACGGTGGCCGTGCTCGCCACCGACGTGGTCTTCGCCGTCGACTCGGTGCCGGCGGTCTACGGCATCACCGAGGACCCGTACCTGGTCTTCGCCACCAACGCGTTCGCCCTTCTCGGCCTGCGCGCGCTCTACTTCGTCCTGCACGCCGCGCTCAGCCGTCTGGTGCACCTCAGCTACGGCCTGGCGATCATCCTGGCGTTCATCGGCGTCAAGCTGGGCCTGCACTGGGCGCACGGGATCTGGTCCGGCGTCCCCGAGATCCCGACGCTGGCCTCGCTCGGCGTCATCATCGGCGTGCTGGTGATCGTCACCATCACCAGCCTGCGCGCCACCCGGACCACCGTGTCGCAGGAGAAGGACGTGGTCGTCGAACACCGCTGAGGTGGTCCGCCCCGTCGGCCGGTTTCCGGTCGAGAGGACGCGGCGCACCCACCGCGGGTGGTACGACTGACGGATGGGAATCGTGTCACCGGGCTTCCAGGGCCGGCCCCGCTCGGCGGAGCCGGCCCTGCCGCCGGGGCAGTACCTGACCGAGGACTTCCCCGTGCTGTCCGCCGGCCCGACACCGAAGGTGCCGACGGATACCTGGGAGTTCGTCGTCACCATCGAGACCGGCGCGGAGTTCCGGTGGACCTGGAACGAGTTGATGACTCTGCCGCAGGAGACCCTGACGGCGGACATCCACTGCGTCACCCGCTGGTCCAAGCTGGGCACCTCCTGGCGCGGTGTCTCACTGGACACGCTCCTGGAGGGGGTGGACACCGCGGCCGACTACGCGCAGGCCCACTCGTACGGCGGGTACACCACCAACCTGCCGCTGGACGACCTGCGCGACGGCCGGGCCTGGGTGGTGCACACCTACGACGACGAGCCGCTGCCCGCCGAGCACGGCGGCCCGGCCCGGCTGCTCGTGCCGCACCTGTATCTCTGGAAGTCCGCCAAGTGGGTGCGCGGCATCCGCCTCACCGTCGACGACGAGCCGGGCTTCTGGGAGACCGCCGGCTACCACGACTACGGCGACCCGTGGCGTGAGCAGCGGTACCAGGGTGACTGAGCGGGCCGTCGTGGCGGACACCCCGGCGCGCGGCCCCGCCCGGTGGCGGGTCGCCCGGCTCGTCGAGCGCCGCGTGGAGACCCCGACCGCGCAGACCCTCGTGCTCGACGTGCCCGACTGGCCGGGGCACCTGCCCGGGCAGCACCTCGACGTGCGGCTCACCGCCCCGGACGGCTACCAGGCCGCCCGGTCGTACTCGATGGCCGGCCCTGCCGACGGCAGCCGGATCGAGCTGACCGTGCAGCGGGTCGCCGACGGCGAGGTGTCGCCGTACCTGATCGACACCTGGGCGCCGGGCGACCCGGTGGAGGTGCGTGGCCCGGTCGGCGGCTGGTTCGTCTGGCGGCCCCAGGAGACCGCGCCGGTGCTGCTCGTCGGGGGTGGCTCCGGAGTCGTCCCGCTGATGGCCATGATCCGCGCCCGCCGCGCCGCCGGCAGCCGGGTGCCGTTCCGGCTGCTCTACTCGGTGCGCACACCGGCCGACGTGATCTACGCCGACGAGCTGCGCCGCCGCGCCCGCGACGACTTCGGCCTCGACGTGGCGTACGTGTACACCCGCGAGGCGCCCGAGGGCCGGCGGGGCGAGCCGCACCGGATCGGCCTCGCGGATGTCAACAGTCACGGCTGGCCGCCCGACCTGGAACCGCTCTGCTACGTGTGCGGGCCGACCGGGTTCGTGGAGACGGTCGCCGACCTGCTGGTCGGGCTGGGCCACCAGCCCCGGCGGGTGAAGACCGAGCGGTTCGGTCCGACCGGCTGACGTTCGTCTGTCGCTGGTTCGCCGCGCCTGGAGGAGGAGAACGCGATGACCGACATGTCGTACCTGGACGGCAACATGCTCGACGGCCCGCTGCGCGAGCTGTTCGCCGTAGACCTGAGCAGCGCCACCGGTCGCTGCGACCACTGCGGCAGGGTCGGCCCGATGGCCGGGCTGCAGGTCTACTCCCACGCACCCGGGCTGGTGGGGCGCTGCCCGGCCTGCACCGAGGTGATGCTGCGCCTGGTCCGCGCCCCCGACCGGGCCTGGTTCGACCTGCGCGGCACGACCTTCCTCCAGGTCCCGATGCCCCTGGACCAACCCCACCCGGGCCCGCTCTGACCCACCCACCCCTCCTCCCGCCCCACCCCGCCGTGCCCCACCAACCCGCCCGCGATCTTGCACTTTCGGCCGCTCGGATGAGGCTTTTGTCGGCTTCGCGGCGGCAGAAAGTGCAAGTAAGGTGGTGGATCAAATGGGGCCGCACCAAGAGCAGGAGTGTGGCGTCTTAGCCCG
>NZ_JBFAMU010000523.1:0-3419 GCF_040656655.1 Micromonospora sp. NPDC049799 | reverse complement strand
GCTGCTCGGCGGGTACCGCTTCGCCGGCTACAAGACCCGCCCGCAGCCGGCCCGGCGGGAGCCGGTCGCCGAGGTGCTGGTGGCCGTGCCGGACGCCGGGGACGCCACGGCGACGGCCGAGGTCGCCCGGGCCAGGGCGGTCACCGACGCGGTCCGGCTCACCCGGGACTGGGTCAACACCGCCCCGAACGAGCTGCGCCCGCCGGCGTTCGCCGACGCCGTGGCCACCGCCGCCCGGGAAGCCGGGCTGGATGTCGAGGTGCTCGACGAGGCGGCCCTGGCCGCCGGCGGCTACGGCGGCATCATCGCCGTCGGGCAGGGCTCGGAGGCCCCGCCGCGCCTGGTGAAGCTCAGCTACACGCCGGCGGGTGGCGGCACCGGCAAGCGGGTCGCGCTGGTCGGCAAGGGGATCACCTTCGACACCGGCGGCATCTCGATCAAGCCGGCGCAGGGCATGTGGGAGATGAAGTCCGACATGGGTGGCGCCGCCGCGGTCGCCGCCACCATGCTGGCGGTCGCCGCGCTGAAGCCGTCGGTGCCGGTCACCGCGTACCTGCCGATGGCGGAGAACATGCCGTCCGGCTCGTCGTACCGGCCGGGTGACGTGATCAGCATGTTCAACGGCAAGAAGGTGGAGGTGCTCAACACCGACGCCGAGGGCCGCATGGTCCTGGCCGACGCGATCGCGCGGGCCTGCGCGGACGGCTGCGACTACCTCTTCGAGACCTCCACGCTGACCGGCGGCCAGGTCGTCGCGCTCGGCAAGCGCATCGCCGGCGTGATGGGCACCCCGGAGGTCTGCGAGCGGGTCCGGACGGCCGGCGACGCGGTCGGCGAGCCCGCCTGGCCGATGCCGCTGCCGGACGACGTGCGCAAGGGCATGGAGTCCGACGTCGCGGACATTTCCCAGGTCAACGCGGGGATGGACCGGGCCGGGCACATGCTCCAGGGCGGGGTGTTCCTGCGCGAGTTCGTCAGCGAGGACGTGGCGTGGGCGCACATCGACATCGCCGGCCCGAGCTACCACTCGGGTGAGGCGACCGGCTACTGGACCAAGGGCGGCACCGGGGTCCCGGTCCGCACGCTGCTCCAGCTGATCGACGACGTGGTCGCCAACGGCTGAGGCGTACGCGGAACGGACGGGGCGCCCCTGCCGGGCGCCCCGTCCGCCGTTTCAGAACAGCTCGGGGCGGCGCTTGCGGCGTTCGTTGTAGTCCCGCATGCGTTGCGGGTACCCGACCAGGCGTACGTCGTAGACCGGGATGCCCACCCGGTACGCGAAGCGCCGCGCCCCGTCCGGCCCGTCGACGCGGCGGCGGGTCCACTCCCCGTCGTCGGCGATCAGCATGACGGTGGTCTCGGTGACCGTGGTGCGGGGTTCGATGAACGCCTCGACGCCCCGTCGGGTCCGGACAAAGGTCTCGAGGTGGTCCAGATCGGCACGGTCGGCCGCCCGGTCCAGGCTGACCGCGCCCGCCTTCTTCCGTCGTCGGAACAGTCCCACCGGTCGTCTCCCCACACACCGCGTCATCGAAGCCGGTGACAAGCGTACGTGTCGACGACGTGTCGTTGGGCACCTCGGTACGCGGGCTGCGGGCGGTGGTGACAAGATGACCGAGGTGGGGTGTGTCTGTTACTCCGCCGTAACCCCCGATGCAGCGACGCGACCTGGGAGTTGGACGTGAGCGAGCCGAACGAAGCGACCTTCGACATCGTCATTCTCGGAGGTGGCAGCGGCGGCTACGCGGCGGCGCTGCGTGCCGCCCAGCTGGACCTCTCCGTGGCCCTGATCGAGAAGGGCAAGCTCGGGGGCACCTGCCTGCACAACGGCTGCATCCCCACCAAGGCGCTGCTGCACGCGGCGGAGATCGCCGACCAGACCCGCGAGTCGGAGCAGTTCGGCGTGAAGGCCGAGCTGCACGGCATCGACATGACCGCCGTCAACTCGTACAAGGACGGCGTGGTCGCCCGTCTCTACAAGGGCCTGCAGGGCCTGGTCGGCGGCGCGAAGAACATCACCTTCGTGGCCGGCGCCGGCAAGCTGGTCGCCAAGAACACCGTCGAGGTCGACGGCAAGCGTTACACCGGGCGCAACGTCATCCTGGCCTCGGGTTCGTACGCGAAGAGCCTGCCCGGCCTGGAGATCGACGGCGAGCGGATCCTGACGAGCGACCACGCCCTGACCCTGGACCGGGTCCCGGCGTCGGCGATCGTGCTCGGCGGTGGCGTGATCGGCGTCGAGTTCGCCAGCGTGTGGAAATCCTTCGGCGTGGACGTGACGATCGTCGAGGCACTGCCCCGGCTGGTCGCCGCCGAGGACGAGGAGTCGTCGAAGGCGCTGGAGCGGGCCTTCCGCAAGCGGAAGATCAACTTCAAGGTCGGCAAGCCGTTCGAGAAGGTCGAGAAGACCGACAACGGCGTCCGGCTGACCATCGCCGGTGGCGAGACGGTCGAGGCCGAGCTGCTGCTGGTCGCGGTCGGCCGGGGCCCGAACACCGCCAACCTCGGGTACGAGGAGCAGGGCGTCAAGATGGACCGCGGCTACGTGCTGACCGACGAGCGGCTGCGCACCAGCGTGCCGAACGTCTACGCCGTGGGCGACATCGTGCCCGGCCTCCAGCTCGCCCACCGCGGCTTCCAGCAGGGCATCTTCGTCGCCGAGGAGATCGCCGGCCAGAACCCCGCCGTGATCGACGAGGCCGGCATCCCGCGGGTCACCTACTCCGACCCGGAGCTGGCGTCGGTCGGTCTGACCGAGGCGAAGGCCAAGGAGCAGTACGGCGCCGACAAGATCAAGACCTACAACTACAACCTGGGCGGCAACGGCAAGAGCCAGATCCTCAAGACCACCGGCTTCGTGAAGCTGGTGCGCGTCTCCGACGGACCGGTCGTCGGCGTGCACATGGTCGGCGCCCGGGTCGGTGAGCAGGTCGGTGAGGCCCAGCTCATCTACAACTGGGAGGCGTACCCGGCCGAGGTGGCGCAGCTCGTGCACGCCCACCCGACGCAGAACGAGGCCCTGGGCGAGGCGCACCTGGCCCTCGCCGGCAAGCCGCTGCACGCGCACGCCTGATCGAGAACTGATTCCGCGGCGTCCGGCGGCAGACGGGCGAGATCGCACCAGGGACTGAAGGAGTTTTGGAAGATGCCGGTATCGGTCACCATGCCCCGGCTCGGCGAGAGCGTCACCGAGGGCACCGTCACGCGCTGGCTCAAGCAGGAGGGCGACACCGTCGAGGTCGACGAGCCGCTGCTCGAGGTGTCGACCGACAAGGTCGACACCGAGATCCCGTCCCCCGCGGCCGGCGTGCTGACCCGGATCGTGGTGGGCGAGGACGAGACCGCCGAGGTCGGCAGCGAGCTGGCCGTCATCGACGGTGAGGGCGGCGCGGCCGGCGGCGGCGAGGCCCCGCAGGAGG
>NZ_JBFAMU010000522.1:0-3428 GCF_040656655.1 Micromonospora sp. NPDC049799 | reverse complement strand
CGGCCGTTCCCCGGCCGGGCGGACCCGCTGCGTGTTCACACCCGGACTTCGGCGGGTCGCGGGGCGGCGTCGAGCGGCAGGTCGCGCAGCCGGCGGATCGGCGTCGATAGATAGATGACCGGTGACAGCACGGTGAGCGCCCCGAAGACCAGCAGAGTGGTACGGGCACCGAGCGGCCCGGCGAGGGCGCCGGCGAGCAGGCCGCCGAGCGGGATGGCGCCCCAGGAGACGAACTTGACCGTGGCGATCACCCGCGACAGGAGTTCCGGCGGGCTGGCGAGCATCCGGTAGGTGCGGGTGGTCACGCTGAGCACCACCGAAGACACGGAGAAGACGATGTTGCCGGCGGCGAAGGCGACGTAGGCGGCGGTGCCCGTGCCCAGCGGAATGATGAGCGCGCCGGCCACGCCGACGAAGGCCGCGACGATCAGACCACGTGCGGTGCCGACCCGGTCGGTGAACCGGGTGGTCAGCGCGGCGCCGATGAGCGCGCCGAGGCCGTCGGCGGCGAGCAGCAGCCCGACCATGACCGGCGGCGCGTGCAGCTCCCGCACCAGGTAGTACGGGAAGAGGGCCAGCATCGCGCCGCAGACGAAGTTCGTCGCGGTGGCGTCCCACATGGCCGGCCCGATGATCGGGTGTCGCAGCACGTAGTGCCAGCCCTCGCGGATCATCGTGGCCATCGGTGGCCGCTCGGTCGGTCGCTGCACCCGCCGGGCCGGAAGGGTGCGCAGCAGCACGGCGGAGACCAGATAGCTGACGGTGTCCACGAGCAGCGTCGGCACCGCACCCAGCAGCTGCACCGCGAGTCCGCCCAGGGACGGCCCGCCCAGCTGGGTGGCCGCGTGCGTGCCGGAGTTGAGGCTGTTGCGCGCCTGCAACTGCGCGGCCGGCACGATCTCCGGCAGGAAGGTCTGGTTCGCCACGTCGAACAGCACGTTGGCGAAGCCCACGACCAGGGCCACCGCGACCAGTTGGGCCACCGTGAGGGCGCCGATCCACCAGGCCAGGGGGACGGACGCGATGGCGAGGGCCCGGATCAGATCCAGGGCGACCTGCATGCCGCGCAGAGGGACGCGCTGCACGATCACCCCCGCCGGCAGGCTGATCAACAGGTACGCGAGGTAGCCGGCCGCCGCGATCAGACCCATCTCGAAGGCCGACGCGTCGAGCACGGTCAGCGCGGTCAACGGCAGGGCCACCCCGCCGACCGCCGAGCCGAGGTGACTTGTCGTGCCGGCGGCCCACCAGCGCCAGAAGGCAGTAAGTTTCATAATGGAACTGACTATAGTGGTGGGTGTGAGAAGAGTCGACCTTGCGGACGTGGACTGCGGCATCGCCCAATCCCTGGGCGTGCTGACCGACTGGTGGACCTTCCTGCTCATCCGCGACATCGCCGGCGGCGTGACCCGCTTCGACGGCCTGCAACGGGGGCTCGGGATGAGCCGCCGCGCCCTGACCGAGCGTCTCGCCGCCCTCGTCGAGCACGGCGTGCTGCACCGTCAGCGGTACACGGATCGTCCGCCGCGCTACGACTACCTGCTCACCGCCAAGGGCGAAGGTCTGCTGCCGGTGCTGATCGCGCTACAGGAGTGGGGTGACCGGCACGTGCTCGGCGACGGGGCGCTCACCGCCACGGCGGCGGCCGGGTCGGCGGAGGCGCGCCGGGTGCACGCCCTCGTCGGACGCCGAATCCCCGAGCTGACCCTGGTGCGCCACGACGGCGTACCGGTGTCGCCTGCCGACCCGGGTGCCTGGACGGTGCTCTACTGCTTCCCCGGCGCGTTCGTACCCGGCGTGCAGGGCCTCCCGCCGTACTGGGGCGACATTCCCGGCGCGCCCGGCTGCACGCTCGAGTCCAGCACCTACGCGGCACGGGCCGCCGATTTCGCCGCCGCTGGTGCGCGGATCCAGGGGGTCAGCACTCAGCGTCCGGACCAGTTGGCCGCCTTCGCCGCGCACGCCGAGCTGCCGTTCCCTCTGCTCTCCGACGCCGACGGGCGGCTCGCCACGGCGCTGCTGCTGCCCACCTTCCGAGCCGCCGGCACCGACCGGCTCAAGCGGGCCACGCTGCTGCTCGACCACGCCGCGACGGTGCGCGCCGTCCAGTTCCCGGTCACCGATCCGGCCGGCTCGGTCGACGAGATGCTGCGCCTGGTCCGGAACCACGTTCAGGTCGCCGGGTAAGCCGGCCATCATGCGTGGCGGTCTGTTGGCGAGCGTCCGGGGGATCACGGCACCGTTCTGGATCGCCTCCGGGACCCCTCGTCGGCCCGTCGGTGTCGTAGGGTGCCGGCATGGCGCAACCGGTGTGGGCCGACGGCGCGGCCTACGAGGCGTACGTGGGCCGGTGGAGCCGGCTGGTCGCGGGCGACTTCCTGCGCTGGCTGGACCTGCCGGCCGGCCTGCGCTGGCTCGACGTGGGCTGCGGCACCGGCGCGCTGACCGCGACGGTCCTGGCCGAGGCGGACCCGGCGTACGTGACCGGGGTCGACCCGTCGGCCGGATTCCTCGGGCATGCCCGGGACCGGGTCGACGACCCCCGGGCCTCCTTTGAAGTGGGTGACGCCCGGGCGCTTCCGGTGACCGACGACGGCGTGGACGTCGTGGTCAGCGGGCTGGCGCTCAACTTCGTACCGGATCCGCCGCGGGCGGCGGCCGAGTTCGTCCGGGTAGTCCGGCCCGGTGGCGTCGCGGCCGCGTACGTCTGGGACTACGCCGAGGGCATGGCGATGATGCGTCACTTCTGGGCGGCGGCCGAGACGCTCGACCCGGCGGCGGCGAACCTGGACGAGGGACGCCGGTTCCCGCTGTGCCATCCCGACGCGCTGCACGCCCTGTGGACCGACGCCGGCCTGGAGGCGGTCGCGGTGCAGCCGGTCGTCGTGCCCACGGTGTTCGCCGACTTCGACGCGTACTGGACGCCGTTCCTGGGTGGTCAGGGCGCGGCACCGACCTATGTGGCATCGCTGGCCGAGAGGGACCGGGCCGCGCTGCGCGACCTCCTCTCCTCCTGCCTGCCCGTCGAGGCGGACGGGTCCGTCCGGCTCACCGCGCGAGCCTGGGCGGTCCGCGGCACCGCGGCACGGTGACCCTGGGGGACTGGTGGGCGGCTCCGCCGCCACGGAGGGTCAGCCAGCTGCCGGACGTCGACCCCGAACTGCTGCGGGTGGCACTGGACCCGCTGCCACCGTCGGCGCCCGCCGTCGTGCACTACCGGCCCGCCGTCGTGGGTCCGCTCGGCGACCTGGTGGATGCCCTTCTCGACCAGCTCGACGCCCTGGCGCTGACGATGTTCCCCCGCTGGTTGCCGGGAGCCGAGCGCCTCGACGGGGACGGGGCGCTCGGCGTCGCGGCGGTCCGTGCCCTCGCGGCCCGCACCGCCGCCCGCTCTCCCCACTTCGGCCCGTTCCTCGCCGACCTCGCCG
>NZ_JBFAMU010000521.1:0-3431 GCF_040656655.1 Micromonospora sp. NPDC049799 | reverse complement strand
CTCGGCACCACCGTCGGCGCCACCGTCCTGCTGACCCGGGGTCGCGCCACCGTCGGCCGGACCCTCGGCACCACCGTCGGCGCCACCGTCCTGGTGACCCGGGGTCGCACCGCCGTCGGCCGGACCCTCGAGGCCGCCGCCGCTGGTGGTCGTCATGTCGTCGTCGTTGAGTGCCATGGGTGCTCCCTCGGATGTGCCGCCCCGCCGTACGCCGGGGTCCGTCGTGCAGCGGGTGGTACCCCACACGCGATCTTCTCTAACCACACCGTAGACGGCCGTCGTGCCCGATACGGGCGGTTCGCCGGTCAACCGTTGCGACAGGTCGCGCCGTTGAGGGTGAACAGGGTCGGCGAGGTGTTGGTGCCGCCGTGGGTGCCCTGGAAGCCGAAGCTCACGGTGCCGCCGGGGGCGACGGCGCCGTTCCACGAGGCGTTGCGGGCGGTCACCTGCGTGCCGGACTGGGTCACCGTGGCGTTCCACCCTCCTGTGACCGTCTGACCCGAGGTGAGGGCGAACCGTACCGTCCAGCCGTTGACCGTGGCGGGCCCGTCGTTGCGGACGCGCACCTCGGCGGTGAAGCCGTTGTTCCAGGAGTTCGGTACGTAGGTGACGGTGCAGCCGGGCGGCGGGAGCGTCGGCGTGGGGGTTGGCGACGGCGAGGTGGGGGTCGGGGTCGGATTCACGCCGCCGCCGAGCGCCTCGCTGACCGCCTGGTACGCGGGCTTCGGCGCGTAGGCGTCGTCCCAGATCAGGGCGGCGCCCTGCCCGGGGAAGACCGCGGGGATCCACGAGTACCGGTCGGTGATGCCCCACGTGGTGACACCCGCGCACCGGGTGACCGCGAGGCAGGCGTTCACCACGCGCTTGTAGTCGGCGGCCTGGGCGGCCAGGTTGGCCGCGGTCGCCGGCGTGGGCATCCGGATGTCCAGCTCCGTGATCCGGACGTCCACGCCGAGGTCGGCGAAGCGCTGGAGGTTGGCCTGAAGGTCGCCGGGGACCTGGCCGACGATCAGGTGAGCCTGGAAGCCGACGCAGTCGATCGGCACGCCGCGCGTCCGGAGGTCGCGGACCAGGTTGTAGATCGCGGTGCTCTTCGCGTTGATCCCGTCGGTGCTGTAGTCGTTGATGCAGAGCTTGGCGGCCGGGTCGGCGGTGCGCGCGGCCTGGAACGCCTCCTCGATCCAGCTGTCGCCGATGCGCTGCTGGAAGACGCTGTCCCGGCGGGCGCCGGTGCCGCCGTCGGCGAACGCCTCGTTGACGACGTCCCACGCGGCGACCGTGCCCCGGTAGTGGCCGGCCACCCCGGCGATGTGCTGGTGCATGGCCGAGAGCAGCTCCGGCCCGGACAGCCCGCTCGCCCAGCCGGGCAGCTGGGAGTGCCAGACGAGGGTGTGGCCGTACAGCTTCTTGCCGGTGGTGGCGGCGTAGTCGGCGACCCGGTCGCCGGCGGCGAAGGTGAACTGGCCCCGGTTCGGTTCGGTGGCGTCCCACTTCATCGCGTTCTCGGCGACCACCAGGTTGAACTCGGCGTCGGCGATCTGCCGGTACGGGGCCTCGGTGAGGCGGTTCGGGTCGAGCGCGAAACCGATGTCCCGGCCCTTCGCGTCGGCGAGCGCCTTGAGGGTGGTGGCTGCCGAGGCGGGCTCGGGCTGGCCGACGGTCTGGCCGACGGCGAGCGCCGCACCGGCCGCCAGGACGGCGGCCAGGAGGCCGGCGCGGCGACGGCCGGCGTGGTGGGGTTGGGTGCGCATGCGTCCTCTGTCCTTCGTCGGGGCCACCCGGGAACGGGCGGCGGGAGTACGACGTCGGTCGATGGGAGCGCTACCACATCGTGTCAGAGCCGACCGGGTCGGTCAACCCGCCGGCGCCCTGGAAGGCGCGAAACCGACCGTGGTGACAGGATGGTCGGGGCTGACGACGGAGGTGGCGATGAGCGAGGCGACGCGACCGCAGCCGCTGGAGCCGGTGACCGAGGAGTGGGAGCGGGCGCTGGCGATCGTGGCGCACCCCGACGACCTGGAGTTCGGCGCGGCGGCCGCCGTCGCACGCTGGACCGACCAGGGCAAGCGGATCGTCTACTGCCTGGTCACCAGTGGCGAGGCCGGCATCGACGGGATGCCTCCCGAGCGCGCGCGGGAGGTCCGCGAGGCCGAGCAGCGGGAGTCGGCCGCACTGGTCGGTGTGGACACCGTGGAGTTCCTCGGCCTGCCCGACGGCATCCTGGAGTACGGGGTGCCGCTGCGCCGGGAACTGGCCCGCACGGTCCGCCGACACCGCCCCGAGATCGTGCTCACGAACAACTTCCGGGACACCTGGGACGGGGCGTACGCGCTGAACCAGGCCGACCACATCGCCACCGGCCGCGCGGTGCTGGACGCGGTCCGCGACGCCGGCAACCGGTGGGTCTTCCCCGACCAGCTGACCGAGGGCCTCGACCCGTGGACCGGCGTCCGCCAGGTGTGGGCCGCCGCCTCGCCGCGGAGTGCACACGGCGTGGACGTGACGGCGACCTTCGACCGGGGCGTGGCGTCGCTGCGGGCGCACGAGGCGTACCTGGGCGGGCTGGGCGACGGCAGCTTCGACGCGGAGGAGTTCCTGGAGGGGCTGAGCCGACCGGTGGGCGCCCGGCTCGGCGTCCGCCACGGCGCCGCGTTCGAGGTGTTCCACTTCGACCTCTGGTAGGGGCACGGCGATGATCCTGGTCGGCACGTCCGGATGGCAGTACCGGGACTGGCGGGACCGCTTCTACCCCGCCGGCCTGCCGCAGCGGCTCTGGCTGGAGCACTTCGCCGCGCGCTTCGCCACGGTCGAGGTCAACAACGCCTTCTACCGGCTGCCGGAGCGGGACACCTTCGCCGCCTGGCGGGCCCGCACGCCCGACGACTTCTGCGTGGCGGTGAAGATGAGCCGCTACCTGACCCACATCAAGCGGTTGCGGGAGCCGGCGGAACCGGTCGCACGGTTCCTCGGCCGGGCCACCGCCCTCGGCGACCGGCTGGGCCCGGTGCTGCTGCAACTGCCGCCCACCCTGCCGGCCGACCCGGACGCGCTGGACGCGACCCTGCGCCTCTTTCCCGCCGACGTACGGGTCGCGGTGGAGCCGCGCCACCCCTCCTGGTGGACCGACGCCACCCGAGCGGTGCTGGAGCGGCGGCGGGCGGCCCTGGTCTGGGCCGACCGGCTCGGCCGGCCGGTGGCACCGCGCTGGCGCACCACCGACTTCGGCTACCTGCGCCTGCACGAGGGGCGGGCGCGACCGCACCCGCGCTACGGGCGGGCGGCCCTGGCCTCGTGGGTGCGCCGGCTGACCGACACGTTCACGGCCGACGAGCCGGTGTACGTCTACTTCAACAACGACCCGGGCGGCGCGGCCGTCGTCGACGCGGTCGCCTTCGCCGACCTGGCGCGACGCGCCAGCGTGCCGGTCAGCC
>NZ_JBFAMU010000520.1:0-3437 GCF_040656655.1 Micromonospora sp. NPDC049799 | reverse complement strand
GGCCTGGCTGGAGGCGTACGCCGAGGGCCGCCAGGGCTGAACCCGGCCGGTGGTCCTCGACGACGGCCTTCGCGGGCGCTGATCTGACGGGTCGACGGGAGGGGCGTCCCAGCCGCGAACTCTTCCGGTCGGGAGCTCGACAGTGCGCGTGACGACGTGGTCCCAGCCGGCCGGAAGACCGTACCGACCACGCGATCGCCGCAGCGCAGCGTCAGTCGGTGGGCAGGAGCGGGCCGAGAGGACCGAGGTCCAGGTTGAGGTCCTCGGGCGACAGCCCGAAGTGCTCGCGGAGCAGCGTCATCTGCTCCTCCAGCGCCATCAGGGTCGTCCCGATCCGCTCGATCTGCTCCTCGGTCAGGTCACCGAGGTCCACCCGACGCAGCGCCTGCCGTTCCATGAGCTGGCGCAGCAGCTCGACCACGGTCAGCACCAGGCTCGCCAGGCCGCGTTCCACCGAGCCGGGGTCGACCGCGAGCCGCCGGTCCAGCGGGGTGACCCGGGGTTCCCGCCACGACGACTCGCCGAGCGCCGCCGCCAGTTCCGCCGCCTCGTCCCGGTCGGTCATGCCCCCTCCCCCGCGACGACCGCGGCCTCGCCGGCCGCCGCGGCGGGCAGCTCGGGTGCGGCGAGCGCGCCGACCGAGGCGACCAGCGCGCGCAGGGAGACCCGGACCAGGTCGACGTCCGCGATCGAGATGGTGATGTCGCCGGAGATCACCACGCCGGTGGCGAGCACCCGGTCGAGCAGGTCCACCAGGGACACGGTCCGGTGGGCGAGCGGGTCGTCGGCGCTGCTCGGCGCGAGGGTGGTCACCGCCATGCCGGCCTCCGCGCCGCGGTCACGCCGGCTCCCGCACGGCGTGCGCGGCCTCCGTCGTGGGTTCCGCCACGAAGGAGTACGGCGGCCACGGGCCGGTCAGCTCCAGCCGGATCTCCGGGTGCCGGTCGGCGAGCGCGTCGACCAGCGCGGAGAACCCCTTCAGGCGGGGCCGGTCGACGAGGTACGCGCCGTTGACCACCATCGCGGTCGCCGCGCCGGAGAGCCGGCGGTCCTGGGGTGCGTGCCGGCGGGCGGCGACCGCGTACCCGGCGAGGGCCTCGTGCACGGCCGCCGCCGCCTCGGCGGCGATCCGCTGCCCCTCCTCGCGGGCGGTCAACTGGGCCCGGCGCCGCCGCAGGTACGCCGCGCCGGCCCCACCCCCGCCGGCCGGAGCCGCCGCACGGGGCACGGCACCGGGCACCGCGTACCCCTTGACGCCCCACTCCTCGCGGCCGTCGAGCCGGTCGAGGGTCGCGGCCAGCTCGTCGTGGCGCTCGACCAGGACGCGGGCCACCCCCTCGTCGCCGTGGTGCACGGTCGCGAGCCGGGCGGGCACGACCGCGCCGGCCCTCGACAGGGCGTCCACCACGGCGTGGTGCGCCCGCGCGGCCCGCTCCAGCCACGCCAGGTCCTCCAGGTTGCGGCGCAGCGCCTCCTCCCCGTACGCGCTCAGCGGCACGGTGCTCACCACGGCGGTCAGGCCCGCGGCCCGCACGGCCCGGACCGGGTCGCCCTCCAGGCTGGCGGTCGTGGCCAGCGTGCCCGGCTCCACGTCGCGCACCACCCCGTGCAACCAGGCACCGGTACGCGGGTCCGCGGCGGCGGTCCCGGCCGGCTCAGGCGAGGTCATCCCACGCCTCCCGGGACGCGGCCCGCCGGGCGATCCGGGGCCGGCGCTCCGCCTCCACCTGCTCCGGGTCCCGGGGACCCGGCTCCACCGGCGGGCGGGCCCGGGAACTGAGCCACGGGTCGTGCTCCCACCAGTCGATGCCGATCTGTCGGGCGGTGTCCACCGAGGCGATGACGAGCCGCAGCTTGAGCGTCAGCAGTTCGATGTCGAGCAGGCTCACCCGGATGTCACCGGCGATCACGATGCCCCGGTCGAGCACCCGTTCCAGGATGTCGCCGAGGTTGGCCGGCTCGTGGCCGGCGGGCAGGACCTGCCCGGAGTTCTGCACCACCGAGGGCTGCACGGACACCTCACCCCACCTCGCCCTTCCCACGCTGGTAGCGACGCACGCGGCGGTAGCCGAGCAGGCCCCCCTCGACGTCCAGTTCCACCTCGTAGAGGCCGAGCAGGTCCGTCGAGGCGGGGATGCGGTGGTCCTCGACCACCTCCACCCCGACGAGCCAGCCGTCCCGCACCGACTTCAGCGAGGTGGTCCCGACCGGGTCCCGGCCGGTCAGCTCCACGACCTGCCGCAGCCCCTCCCGGGCGGCCTCGGCCGCCGAGATCGGCTCCAGGTACTCGTCCTCGTCGTCGTACCGGTCGTCGTCGTGGTTCGCCGGCTCGTTCCGGCGGCTCCTACCGCCGTCGCCGCGGATCAGCTGCGTCATGGCCCTCACCTTCCACACCGCCGTCGCGCGCCCGTCCGGTGCCTCGTCGTCGTTCCTTCTCCGCCCCGGCCGCCCGGCGCCGTTCCGCTCCCGGCCGGGCCCGGCGGCCGCCGCCCGTACGGGGCGCCGGCCGCCGGGCGGTGCCGGTCAGCCGGTCCAGCACCTGCTGCTGGCCCCGGTCGCGCTCGGCCGGGGTGATGTCCCCGGCCGCCGCCGCCGCGTCCAGCTCCTCCAGCTCCCGGCGTACGTTCGCCGGGTCGACCTGCCGGGACTCCGCCTCCCGCGCGATCACCTTGACCACCGCCGTCAGCCCCCGTACGGGTGCGTACGGCAGGGTCAGCAGCGCCCACAGGATGTCCACCGCTCACCCCGCGAGCTGGTGGGCGCTGACGAAGTCGTACGGGGCCAGCGGGCCGAGCAGGCGGGTACGAACCAGCTGCCGGCGCTGTTCGGCGTACTCCTCCACCGCGCCGACGAACTCGTCCTCGCGGTCCCGTTCCACCAGGAAGGCGGCGTTCGCGGCGTCCATCTCGTTGCTCGGTGGCCGGGGTGCCGCCGCGACGGCCAGAGGCGAGAGCAGGTCCAGGACGTGCCGGTTCTCCGCCTCCCGCGCCAGCTCCACCGCCTGGCTGATCATCTCGCCCAGCCGGATGCGTTGCTCCCGGCTCGTCGCCTCCGGCTGGCCCTTCACCTGGTCGGCGAGGTCGGCGGCGGCGGGGTTGTCGGCCAGGATGCCGGCGATGAGCGTCTGCTCGTCGAACCGGGCGTGCACCGTGTACTGGATCCGTCCCTCGAACTCGTCCAGCGCGTCGGCGAACCGGTCTTGGTGGGCGTCGAGCAGGTCGACCACCGCGTCGGTCCCGGTCACCACCGTCCCGAACCGCACCGGCAGCACCGGCGCGACCGCCACGGTGCCGTCGAGCAGTTCCTGGTACGCGGTCAGGTCCGCGGGGCGTCCGAGCGGCCCTTCGAGGGGCACCTCGCTCACCAGCGCCGCGAGTTCGCCGTGGCGGACCGCCGTGACCTCCCCCGGCGGGTCGCCGACCCCGGGGGCGTCCGGG
>NZ_JBFAMU010000519.1:0-3443 GCF_040656655.1 Micromonospora sp. NPDC049799 | reverse complement strand
GGTGATCCGCTGCATCCGTGAACTGCTGCGCCGTAACCCGCAGCTGCCGCCGGAGCGGGTCGAGGAGGTGGCCATCGCCGCCACCACCCAGATCGGCGACCAGGGTCTGACCATCGGTCGGACCGCCGCGCTGCTGGCCGGCCTCCCCAAGACCGTTCCCGGCTTCGCCATCGACCGGATGTGCGCCGGCGCGATGACCGCGGTGACCACGGTCGCCGGCGGCATCGCCATGGGCGCGTACGACATCGCCATCGCCGGCGGCGTCGAGCACATGGGCCGCCACCCGATGGGCGAGGGCGTCGACCCCAACCCGCGGATCATCGCGGAGAAGCTGGTCGACCCGTCCGCGCTGGTCATGGGCGCGACCGCGGAGAACCTGCACGACCGGGTCCCGCACATCACCAAGGAGCGCACCGACGCGTTCGCGCTCGCCTCGCAGCAGAAGACCGCGAAGGCGTACGCCAACGGCAAGCTCCAGGGCGACCTGGTGCCGGTCGCGATCCGCGACGAGGAGAACGGCTGGGGCCTGGCCACCACCGACGAGGCCCCCCGGGAGACCTCGCTGGAGAAGCTGGGCACCCTCAAGACCCCGTTCCGCCCGCACGGCAAGGTCACCGCGGGCAACGCGGCCGGCCTGAACGACGGCGCCACCGCCAGCCTGCTGGCGGACGAGGCCACCGCCCGCGAGCTGGGCCTGCCGGTCGCCATGCGGCTGGTGTCGTACGGCTTCGTCGGCGTGGAGCCCGAGGTCATGGGCGTCGGCCCGATCCCGTCGACGGAGAAGGCGCTGCGCATCGCGGGCCTGACCATCGACGACATCGGCCTGTTCGAGCTGAACGAGGCGTTCGCCGTGCAGGTGCTCGCCTTCCTCGACCACTTCGGGATCGCCGACGACGACCCCCGGGTCAACCCGTGGGGCGGTGCGATCGCCATCGGTCACCCGCTCGCCTCCTCGGGCGTACGGCTGATGACCCAGCTCGCCCGGCAGTTCGCCGAGCACCCCGAGGTCCGCTACGGCCTCACCGCCATGTGCATCGGCATCGGCATGGGCGGCACCGTGATCTGGGAGAACCCGCACTGGGAGGGTGGAGACAAGTGAGCCTCGCCGCACCGAACGAGGTCGTGACCCGGGCGCTGCTGCGCCAGGTACGCGTACCGGGCCTGGACCGCCCGGCCGCTCTGATCACCCTGGACAACGGCTTCGACCACACCAAGCCGAACACCTTCGGTCCGGCCGGCCTGACCAGCCTGGACGAGGCGATCACCGCTGCCCTGGCGGCGGGCCCGGCGTTCATCGCGGTGACCGGCAAGCCGTACATCTTCTGTGTCGGCGCGGACATCGTCGGCCTGCCGGCCCTCGCGGACCGCGAGCAGGCGCTGGAGATCGGCCGGCTCGGTCACCGGGTCTTCGCCCGGCTCAAGGACAGCACGGTCCCGACGTTCGCCTTCGTCAACGGCGCGGCGATGGGCGGCGGCCTGGAGTTGGCCCTGCACTGCCACTACCGGACGCTGTCCGGCGGCGCGGCGGCGCTGGCGCTGCCCGAGGTCTCGCTCGGGCTGGTCCCCGGCTGGGGTGGCACGCAGCTGCTGCCGAACCTGATCGGCATCCCCGCCGCGACCCAGGTGATCATCCAGAACCCGCTGATGCAGAACAAGATGCTCAAGCCGAAGCAGGCGGCGGAGATGGGCATCGCGGACGTCCTGCTGGAGCCGGCCGACTTCCTGGAGCGGTCCCTGGAGTGGGCCGCCGGTGTCGTGCAGGGCGAGGTCACGGTGACCCGGCCCGAGGTCGACAAGGACATGTGGGCGGGCGTGCTCTACTTCGCCCGGCAGACCCTGGACCAGCGGCTGCACGGCGCGGTCCCGGCCGCGTACAAGGCGCTGGACCTGCTGGAGACGGCGAAGGACGCGGACTTCGCGACCGGCACCGCGGCGGAGGACGAGGCCCTCGCGGACCTGGTCTTCTCGGAGGAGCTGCGCAGCGGCCTGTACGCGTTCGACCTGGTGCAGCGGCGGGCCAAGCGGCCGGCCGGCGCCCCGGACAAGGGCCTCGCCCGACCGGTGACCAAGGTCGGCATCGTCGGCGCCGGCCTGATGGCCAGCCAGCTCGCCCTGCTGTTCGCGCGCCGCCTCCAGGTGCCGGTCGTCATGACCGACCTGGACCAGGCCCGGGTGGACAAGGGTGTCGGCTACGTGCACTCGCAGATCGAGAAGGCCGTCAGCAAGGGCCGGATGGACAAGGGCACCGCGGCCAAGCTGTACGGCCTGGTCAGCGGCTCGGTCGACAAGGGCGTCTTCGCCGACGCCGACTTCGTCATCGAGGCCGTGTTCGAGGACCTGAACGTCAAGAAGCAGGTCTGGGCCGAGCTGGAGAAGATCGTCAAGCCGGAGACCGTGCTGGCGACGAACACCTCGTCGCTCTCGATCACGGCGATGGCCGAGGACCTGGAGCACCCGGAGCGGGTCGTCGGGTTCCACTTCTTCAACCCGGTGGCGGTGCTGCCGCTGCTGGAGATCGTGCGCGGCGAGCGGACCGACGACGCCACCCTCGCGACGGCGTTCGCCGTGAGCAAGCAGCTGAAGAAGTCCAGCGTGCTGGTGAAGGACGCCCCCGCGTTCGTCGTCAACCGGCTGCTCACCCGCTTCCTCGGCACGGTCTTCGCCGCCGTCGACGCCGGCACCCCGCTGGAGGTGGCGAACCGCGCGCTGGACCCGCTGGGCCTGCCGATGCGTCCGCTCGCCCTGCTCCAACTGGTCGGGCCGGCCGTCGCGTACCACGTGGGCGGCACCCTGCACGCCGCCTTCCCGGACCGGTTCGGCGTCAGCGAGAACCTCAAGCGGATCGCCGACTCCGGCCAGCCCATCGTGGTCGACGACGAGATCAATGCCGAGGTGGCGAAGCTGCTCGTGGTCGGCGACCAGCCGCTCACGGAGGAGCAGGTGCGCCAGAACGCGCTCGACGCGCTGGCCCAGGAGATCCGCCTGATGCTCGACGAGGGCGTCGTCGCCGAGGCGCAGGACATCGACCTGTGCATGATCCTCGGTGCCGGCTGGCCGTTCCACCTGGGCGGCGTCACGCCGTACCTGGACCGGACCGGCACCAGCGAGCAGGTCACCGGCCAGCGGTTCCTGCCGCGCGGTGTCGCCAGCCTGCGCGGCTGACCCACCCCGTTCCGCCGCGTTCGCGGTGGTCGCCTACCGTCCCGGGTGACGGTGGCGGCCACCGCGTTCGTCTGTCTCCGGGGAAATACGGGGCAGCGCGACAGGCGGCCGGCTCGCTAGGATCGCCCGTTCGCACACGCCTGGAGCTGATGTCATGTCCTCACCGCCGGTCGACCCCTGGTCGGGGCAACCGGACCAGGGCCAACGCCCCGGTCACCCGCCGTACGGCGGCCCCTCCGGCCCGCCCGCACGCCCGTTCGACCCCGGCGCCCGGCCGCCGG
>NZ_JBFAMU010000518.1:0-3445 GCF_040656655.1 Micromonospora sp. NPDC049799 | reverse complement strand
GCTCGCTGGTCGGCCCGCGCGCGGTCGGCGCACACGGCCTCCCAGGCGTTGCCCCGCGCGGTCCGCATGCGCGCCTCGCCGACGACGGCGCGTTCCACCGTGTGGACGACGTTGACCGCGAGCGACGCGACGGTACGGGAGATGGTGGTGAGCCCGATGGTGTCGTGCGGGCCGGCAGTGCTCATGATCACCCCGCTGGAGATCGTCGGGACGGTTGGGGTCAGACGCCTCGTCGAGTCTGCCCGAGAAAGATGCTCGGCGGCTCAGGTTTCGGTGTGGTGACCGTCGCGTCAACTCTCCGCCCACGCCCCTGAGCTGGGAAAGGGCCGTTCGGCCTTGAGGCACGTCACAGCATCGACGGCGGTCTCCGGCGTCGGCACCGGACGGTGCCGCGGCGTCGCAGGTGACACCGATCGGTGGGCGTGATGGCGCTCCGTGATCCCGACCTCACCGGAAGTCGGCCATTATGCCCCAGCCCAATTCGTGAGGAGCGCCATACCCCCGGCACCCCGTCCGAGGTGGCGCCCCCTAGCATCGGCCCATGACACCCGGAGAGGGGAGTCCGTTGGTGACTGCTGAGCATGCGCACGCGGAGGGGGACGAGGCCGGTCGGGCAGCGTCCGTAAGCGTGCTCGACGAGATCCTGGCCGGCGTACGTGAGGACGTCGCCCGGCGGCAGGAGCTGGTTCCGCTGGAGCGGATCCGCGAGTTGGCGGCCGCCGCGCCGCCGCCGCTGGACGCGTACGCGGCCCTGCGCAAGCCGGGTGTGGCGGTGATCGCCGAGGTGAAGCGCTCCTCCCCGTCCAAGGGGAAGCTGGCCGAGATCGCCGATCCGGCCGACCTGGCCGGCGACTACGCGGCCGGCGGGGCGCGGGCGATCAGCGTGCTGACCGAGGGCCGCTGGTTCGGCGGCTCGCTGGACGACCTGGCCGCCGTCCGCGCCGCCGTGAACATCCCGGTGCTCCGCAAGGACTTCGTGGTCTCCAGCTACCAGGTGCACGAGGCCCGGGCGCACGGCGCCGACCTGGTGCTGCTGATCGTCGCCGCCCTGGAGCAGAACGCGCTGGTCGGCCTGCTGGAGCGGATCGAGTCGCTCGGCATGACCGCGCTCGTCGAGGTGCACGACGAGGAGGAGGCCGACCGGGCCATGGAGGCCGGGGCGCAGGTGATCGGGGTCAACGCCCGTAATCTGCGTACCCTGGAGGTCGACCGTTCGGTCTTCGAGCGCATCGCGCCCGGCCTGCCCAGCAAGGTGGTCAAGATCGCCGAGTCGGGTGTGCGTGGCCCGCACGACCTCATCCGGTACGCCTCGGCCGGCGCCGACGCCGTCCTGGTGGGTGAGGGTCTGGTCACCCAGAAGAGTCCCCGGGAGGCGGTGGCCGAGCTGGTCAACGCCGGCAACCACCCGGCGACGCCCCGCCCCGCGCGCTGAGCCGCGCCGGGGTTCGTCCGCACTGAGAGGAACCCGCGATGAGCGCCGACGCACTGGCCACTCCGGCCGGTCAGTTCCCCGACACCGCCGGCCACTTCGGCCGCTTCGGTGGCCGGTTCGTCCCGGAGGCCCTGGTGGCCGCGCTGGACGAGCTGGACGGGGCGTGGCGCACCGCGATGACCGACGAGTCCTTCCGGGCCGAGTTCGGTGCCCTGTTGCGCGACTACGCCGGCACGCCCTCGCTGCTCTACACGGCGAAGCGGTTCTCCGAGCGGGTCGGCGCGCGGGTCCTGCTCAAGCGGGAGGACCTCAACCACACCGGTGCGCACAAGGTGCGCAACGTGCTGGGTCAGGCCCTGCTGACGAAGCGGATGGGCAAGTCCCGCGTGATCGCCGAGACCGGGGCCGGCCAGCACGGCGTGGCGACCGCCACCGCCGCGGCGCTGTTCGACCTCGAGTGCGTGGTCTACATGGGTGAGGTCGACACCGAGCGGCAGGCGCTCAACGTCGCCCGGATGCGCATGCTCGGCGCCACCGTGGTCCCGGTCACGACCGGCTCGCGAACGCTGAAGGACGCGATGAACGAGGCGATGCGGGACTGGGTCGCCAACGTGGACGACACCCACTACCTCATCGGCACCGCCGCCGGGCCGCACCCGTTCCCGGCCATGGTCCGCGACTTCGTCCGGGGCATCGGCGACGAGGCCCGGCAGCAGTGCCTCGACCTGACCGGCGCGCTGCCGGACGCGGTCACCGCCTGCGTCGGCGGCGGCTCCAACGCGCTGGGCATCTTCCACGCCTTCGTCGGCGACCGCGACGTGCGGCTGTACGGCTTCGAAGCGGGCGGCGCGGGTGTGGACACCGGCCGGCACGCGGCGAGCATCACCGGCGGCTCCGCCGGGGTGCTGCACGGCACCCGGACGTTCGTGCTCCAGGACGCCGACGGGCAGACCGTGGAGTCGCACTCGATCTCCGCCGGTCTGGACTACCCGGGCGTGGGCCCCGAGCACGCCTGGCTGCACGAAACGGGCCGCGCCACGTACCTGCCGGTCACCGACGACGAGGCGATGGCCGCCTTCGAGCTGCTCTGCCGCACCGAGGGCATCATCCCGGCGATCGAGAGCGCGCACGCGCTCGCCGGCACCGTCGCGATCGCCCCGAAGCTCGCCGCCGAGCTGGGCCGCGAGCCGGTGATCGTGGTCAACCTCTCCGGCCGGGGCGACAAGGACGTCCACACCGCCGGTGACTACTTCGGCATCCTCGACAAGGAGGCTGGACGATGAGCCGGATCGGGGTCGCGTTCGACAAGGCCCGCGCCGACGGGCGGGCCGTGCTGGTCGGCTGCATGCCGGCCGGGTTCCCGACCGTCGAGGGCAGCATCGCCGCGATGACGGCCATGGTCGAGGCCGGCGTGGACGTCATCGAGGTCGAGATCCCGTACTCGGACCCGGTGATGGACGGCCCGGTGATCCAGAAGGCGAGCGACATCGCCCTGGCCGGTGGCGTCCGCACCGCCGACACGCTGCGCATCGTCGAGGCGGTCGCCGCGACCGGTGCCCCGGTGGTCACGATGACCTACTGGAACCCGGTCGAGCGGTACGGCGTCGACGCGTTCGCCCGGGACCTCGCCTCGGCCGGCGGCACCGGCCTCATCACTCCGGACCTGATCCCGGAGGAGGCCGACGAGTGGCTGGCCGCCTCCGACGCGTACGGGCTGGACCGGACGTTCCTGGTCTCCCCGTCGTCCACGGACGCGCGGCTGGCGATGACCGTGGCCCACTGCCGTGGCTTCGTCTACGCGACGGCGATCATGGGTGTCACCGGTGCCCGGGCGCAGACCTCCGACGCCGCGCCGATCCTGGTCAGCCGGGTCCGGGCGGTCACCGACCTGCCGGTCGGCGTGGGCCTGGGTGTGGGCACCGGCGCGCAGGCCGGCACGGTCGCCGGGTACGCGGACGGCGTCATCGTCGGCAGCGCACTCGTCCGCTGCGTGCTCGACGCCGAGGACCAGGC
>NZ_JBFAMU010000517.1:0-3449 GCF_040656655.1 Micromonospora sp. NPDC049799 | reverse complement strand
GGACTGCGCGCGGCCCTGCACGGCGGCCGGGAGCGGTCGGAGGGGCTCAGGTGGCGTGGACTGCGCGAACGGCTGCTCGCCCGGCACCCGGCGGTGACCACCCGGCTCGCCGGTCTCGACGACGACCGGGGCGTGCTGGCCCTGCCCGTGGGGCAGGTGCTCGGTGCCGGCCTGTTCACCGCGGTGGCCCTGACCAACGCCCAGCTCCTGGTCGACGTGCTGTTCGACGCCGGCCTCCTCGACCGTCCCGAGGCGGGCGAGGTGCCGTGGGTGGCCCTGTCGATCGTGGCGGTCGCCGCGGTTCCCGTGGCGATCTTCCTGGCGCTCGGCGTCTGGCGCGACACCCGTGCGCGACGCCTCGCCGGTCGGCCGGCCCGGCCCGCGCCGGTCGGCGCGGTGTTCGGTGTGGGCCTGCTCGCCGGCATGTTCCTCGCCCCGTACTCCGCCCTCTTCTACCGCCGGGCTCCCACCGGCCCTCCACCGGTGACCGGCCTGCTGGTGTGCGTCGTCGGTGCGGTGCTGCTGTGCTGGTGGCTCAGCGCGCTGGTGGGCCGGTCGGTGCCGGCCGGTCGGGCGCGTACGGTGCTGCTCCCGGCCGCCACGACGGTGGGCGTCGCCCTGCTCCTGCTGGTGTGGGAGACGACCGGCTGGCTGATCGGCCAGCAGTTCTCCTGCGAGTTCTCGCCGTCCGGCTGCGGGCCGTCGGCGGCGCCGCGCATTGTGCTCAGCCTGTTCGCCGAGCCCTGGGCGTTCGTGCCGCTGGCGCTGGCCACGGTCACCCTGCTGCTGGTGGCGCTGCGCCGGCACGGCACCGCCGCTGTCGGCGAGTGGTGGGCGGTGGCCGTGGTCGGGTCCGGGCTGGGGCTGGTCCTGGTGCTGCCCCGGCTGCCGTTCGCCGACGCCCTGTCGCTCGGCGTCTGGGAGTCCGTGCACCGGCCCCTCGCCGGGGTCGACCTGGCGCTGACCCTCCAGGCGGCGCTGCTGGTGGCCGTCGCGTTGGCGGCGCTGCTTCCCCGCGAGGTGGCCGGGCCGGGGGCCGCCGCGAGCGCCCTGCTGCTGCTCGCCACGGGGCTCGCGGTCTGGGTGGCCGGACGGGTCGACGACGTGGTCGTCCTGCGGTTCGAGGAGTACCGGTACGTCGTCGGGCTGCACCTCGGTGCGGCGTACGTGGTCGTCCTGCTGGCCGTCCTCGCGGTGCTGGTGGGTCGCGCCGGTCTGGGACGGCGCCGCCGGCACCGGGAGACCGACGAGGCCGTGCCACCGGCACCCCGAGCGCCGGAGCCCGGTGGTCAGCCGGCGGACGGCACCGTCGTCGGGTAGCCGTACAGGTCGAGCAGGCGGCCCCGGGCGGCGTGCAGCCGGTCCACCACGACGCTCATGAACCGGGTGGTGAGCTGCCGGCCGAGCGCGTCGTCGGACTCCATCAGGCGGCGAACCCCGGCGGCGGTGAACTCCACCGCCGTGCTGCGCTGCGCCGCGACGGCACCGAACTGCCACCGGTACGGCGGGAAGAGCCAGGACCAGCCCAGCACCCCGCCCGGACCGATCATCTCGATCTCCACGTCGCCCCGGCCCGGCACCGCGAAGTCCAGCGCCACCTGCCCCTGCCGTACCAGCCAGAACCGCTCCGCCGGCTGGTCGGCGCGGAACAGCCGGTGCCCGGGGTGCCACACCACCGGTCGCGCGTACCCGGCCAGGCGGGGCAGCCACGGTTCGGGCAGCCCGTCCAGGAACGGGTGCGCGCGCAACACGTCGAGGGTGGTCATGGCGGCTCCTCCCGGTGGGCACGTCCCGCTCCATCCGACCGCCTCCGAGGGTTTTCCGGCAGGGCCGTTGGTCCCGCAACGTGCGGGCGCTCCGCCCCTGCCCGCCGGCGCCAGACCGGGCGAGGCTGGACCGGGACGGTGTGCCGGGGTGGCACGCCGCGGGCGGGACGGAGGATCACGGGTGGGACGACCGGGTCAGCTGGCGGCGGCGTACCGGACGACGGCCGGGACCACCACCGGAGCGCCGGCGGCGCCGACCGGCCTGACCTCGGCGGAGGCCGCCGCCCGCCTGCGGTCGGACGGACCGAACGCGACGGTCGCGCCGCCCCGCCGGCATCTCGGCTCCCGGGTCCTGCGGCAGCTCACCGACCCGCTCGTCGCCCTGCTGCTGGCCGCCGCCGTGGTGACCACGGCGCTGCGGGACTACCCGGACACCGCCGTGATCCTGCTGGTCGTGCTCGTCAACACCGCCATCGGCGTCGTGCAGGAGGTCCGCGCCGACCGGGCGATCGCCGCGCTGGACCGGCTCGCCGCGCCCACCGCCCGGGTGGTGCGGGACGGGCACGACGTCGTCCTGCCCGCCGCCGAACTGGTCCGGGGCGACCTGGTCCGGATCGAGGCCGGCGACGTGGTGCCCGCGGACCTGCTGCTCACCGACACCGCCCGGCTGGCCGTCGACGAGTCGGCGCTGACCGGTGAGTCGGTGCCGGTGCGGCGGTCCACCGGCGAGGAGGCCGACGCCGGAACCGTGGTGACCACCGGGCGGGCCACCGGGACGGTCGTCCGGACCGGCGCGGCGAGCGCGCTGGGCCGGATCACCGCCCTGGTGACGGCGACCCGCCCCGCCGCCACCCCGCTGCAACGCCGCCTGACCGGCCTCGGCCGGATGCTCGGCCTGGCCGCCGTGGTGCTCTCCGGCCTGGTGTTCCTGATCGGGGTGCTGAGCGGGCGAGCGGTGGTGGACATGGCGGTCACCGCCGTCAGCCTGGTGGTGGCTGCCGTACCGGAGTCCCTGCCGGCGGTGGTCACGCTCGCCCTGGCGCTCGGGGCCCGCCGGATGGCCCGGGCCCGGGCCATCCCGCGCCGGCTGCACGCGGTGGAGACGCTGGGTTCGGTCACCGTGATCGCCTCGGACAAGACCGGGACGCTCACCGAGGGACGCATGGCGGTGCAGGCCGCGGTCACCGGCGGCGGCTCCCGGTACGCGGTCACCGGCACCGGCTACGCCCCGCACGGCGCGGTGCACCACGGCGGGGAGCGGGTGGACGTACCGGACGACTTGCGCCGGCTGGCCCGCGCGGGCCTGCTCTGCAACGACGCGACACTCGCGCCACCAACCGACGAACGACCCGAGTGGACGGCGGTCGGGGACCCTCTGGAGGCGGCCCTGGTCGCCTTCGCCGCCCGGTGCGGCCTCGACCCGGAGAACACCCGCGCCGCCTGGCCCCGGATCGCCGAGCACCCGTTCGACGCCGACCTGCGCCGGATGACCACCGTGCACCGCTCCTGCGACCGCCGGTACCTGGTGGTGTGCAAGGGCGCGCCGGAGGCCGTCCTGGTTCCGCCCCTGGTCGACGCGACCGCCGGGGAGGTCGCGGAGCTGACCGCCGCCGCGCACCGGCTCGCCGCCGAGGGGCTGCGCGTCCTCGCCGTCGCCTCCGCCGTCCTGGACGCCCCACCGGC
>NZ_JBFAMU010000516.1:0-3453 GCF_040656655.1 Micromonospora sp. NPDC049799 | reverse complement strand
CGACACCCACCGTGCCCGGGTCCTCGCCGAGCCGGTCCGCGCCGGCGGCCACGGTGCAGCCGACCTGCTCCAGCAGGGCGACCACCCGGGCCGGCGGGTACTCCACCCCGACCCGGCGGGTGGGCAGGTCGGCCGGCAGGACGACCGGCGTACGCGGCCGGACGTGGTCGATGTCGAGGACCTCCTCGCCAGCGGCGCCGCCGCCGTGCGTGACCAGCAGCCCCACCGCGAGGTCCAGGGCGACCAGCGGCAGCGCGGGGTCGACGCCCCGCTCCCACCGCTTGGCGGCCTCGCTGAACAGCTTGTGCCGGCGGGCGGTCCGCCCGACCATCACCGGGTCCCAGTGCGCGGCCTCGAACAGCACGTTCACCGTGCTGTCGACGACCTCGCTGGTCTGCCCGCCCATCACGGCGGCGAGCGAGATCGGGCCGGTGTCGTCGCAGATCACCATGTCCTCGGCGGCGAGCGTGCGGGTCACACCGTCCAGGGTGGTCAGCTTCTCCCCCGCCTCGGCGCGCCGGACCACCAACGTGCCGGCGATCCGGTCGGCGTCGAAGGCGTGCATCGGCTGGCCGAGCGCGAGCATCACGTAGTTGGTGATGTCGACCGGCAGCGAGATGCTGCGGATGCCGGCGGTGGTGAGCCGGCGCGCCATCCAGTCCGGGGTGGGTGCGGCCGGGTCGACGCCGCGCACCATGCGGGCGGCGAACCGGTCGCAGCCGACGGTGTCACGGACCTCGACCGGGTACGCGGGCCGCTCGGTGGCCCCGGGCGCCGGCGTGAGACCGGGATCCTGGAAACCCACCCCGAGGGCGTGGGCCAGCTCGCGGGCGATGCCCCGCACCGACATCTGGTAGCCGCGGTCCGGGGTCACCTCGACCTCGACCACGACGTCGTCCAGCCCGACCAGCGGGCGCGCGTCGTCTCCCGGCTTGGCGGGGACCTGCTCCGGCAGCACGATGATGCCGGAGTGGTCGTCGCCGAGGCCCAGCTCCTTCGCCGAGCAGATCATGCCGTTGGAGTTGCGCCCGTACGTCTTGCGGGCACCGATGGCGAAGTTTCCGGGCAGGACACCGCCGGGGAGGATCACCACCACCCGGTCGCCGACGGCGAAGTTGCGCGCCCCGCAGACGATCTCCTGCGGCTCACCGGTGCCGTTGGCGGCGCCCACGTCGACCCGGCAGAACCGGATCGGCTTCTTGAAGCCGGTGAGCTCCTCGATCTCGCGGACCTCACCGACCACCAGCGACCCGGTGACCGTCTCACCCAGGTCCAGGATGGAATCGACCTCGATGCCGAGGTCGACCAGGGCCTGCTCCAGGTCGCCCGGGACCAGGTCGGCGGGCAGGTCCACGTACTCCCGCAGCCAGCTGACAGAAACTCGCATGACTCAGACCACCGTCTCCGTAACTCGTACCCGCACGCCGCTCACGCCGTCCCGACCGCTCATGACCCGTGGCCGAACGCCCGGGTGAACCGGACGTCGCCCTCGACCATGTCCCGCATGTCGCCCACGCCGTGGCGGAACATGACGGTCCGGTCGATGCCCATGCCGAAGGCGAATCCGGAGTAGACGTCCGGGTCGATGCCGCAGGCCCGCAGCACCCGCGGGTTGACCATGCCGCAGCCGCCCCACTCGACCCACTGCGGGCCCTTGCGGTGCTCCGGGAACCACACGTCGAACTCCGCCGACGGCTCGGTGAACGGGAAGTAGTGCGGCCGCCACCGCGTCTTCGCGTCCGGCCCGAACATGGCCCGGGCGAAGTGGTCCAGTGTGCCCCGCAGGTGCGCCATCGTGATGCCCTTGTCGACGACCAGGCCCTCCACCTGGTGGAAGACCGGCGCGTGGGTGGCGTCCAGCTCGTCGGTGCGGTAGACCCGGCCGGGGCAGATCACGTAGATCGGCGGCTTCCGGCTCAGCATCGTCCGCGCCTGCACCGGCGAGGTGTGGGTCCGCAGCACCATCCCGGAGTTCTCCGGCGCGACGTGGAAGGTGTCCATCAGGCCGCGGGCCGGGTGGTCCGGCGGGATGTTCAGCGCGTCGAAGTTGGTCCACTCCAGCTCGACCTCGGGACCCTCGGCCACCTCGTAGCCCATCCCGACGAAGAAGTCGCTGACCTGTTCCATCAGGGTGCTGACCGGGTGGCGGGCACCGGACGGGCGCCGGTCGTACGGCAACGTCACGTCCACCCGCTCCTCGGCCAGCATCCGCTCGGCCTGCTCGCGGTCGAGGATCTCGGCGCGGGCGGCGTAGGCGGCCTCGATCGCCCGGCGGGCCTCGTTGACCCGCTTGCCGGCGTCGGACTTCGCCGCCGGCGGCAGCGCGCCGATCTCCCGACGGGCCAGGGACACCGGCGAGCGGTCGCCGAGGTGCGCGGGGCGCAGCGCGGTCAGCGCGTCCGGATCACCGGCGGCGGCGAACGCCTTCTCGGCGTCGGTGACGGCGTCGGCCAGGGCGGCCGGGTCGAGCAGGGCGACCTGCTTCGGGTCGTACGGATCGTTGCGGTAGCTCATGGCGAACGGGCACTCCCTCACGGCGGCGCCGGCCCTCACGGGCGGCTAGGCGAGTCTACGGACGCGCGGCTGTGCCGCAGCCCGCCGGTGGGAGTTGTGCGGAAAGCAGGTCAGGCCCGCCGCCCGCCGACACCGGCGGGCTGGCTAAACGAACGCCGTGGCGCGTTCATGGGCGGACGTTCTCCCCTGCTGTCTGTCCCGCGCGACCGGTCGACGGTCGACGCTGTGCTCTCGCTGAAGCGTACAGGCAGACGGCGGCGGCCGCAGCCAGGTTCAGGCTCTCGGCGCGCCCGTACAGGGGCACCCGGACGCGGGCGTCGGCGGCGCCGGTGAGCTCCTCGGGCAGGCCGTGCGCCTCGGAGCCGAACAGCCACGCCGTGGGCGCCGCCAGGCGGCCGTCGTCGGCCAGGTCGTCCAGGTCGTCGTCGCCGTACCCGGTGGTGGCGAGGATCGACAGCCCCGCCTCGCGGAGCGCCTCGACCGCGTGGCGGGGGTCGGGCGCGCGGACCACGTCGAGGTGGAAGAGGCTGCCGGCCGACGCCCGCACGGCCTTGCCGTTGTACGGGTCGACGGCCTCCCCGGCGAACACCACCACCTGGGCTCCCGCGGCGTCGGCGGTGCGGAGCACGGTGCCGGCGTTGCCCGGGTCCCGGATGTCGGCGAGCACCGCCACCAGGCGGGGACCGGCGGACAGGGCCCGTTCCAGCGGCACGTCGAGGTGCCGGCACACGGCCACCAGGCCCTGCGGTGCGACGGTCTCGGCGAGGGCGGCGAGCGCCTCGTCGGTCACCTCGGAGACCGGCACGTCGGCGCCGGCCGCGCGGGCGCCCAGGTCCGCGTACCGGTCGAGGGCGGTCGGCGTACCGAACAGCTCCGTGACCACCCCCGGACGGGCCAGGGCCTCGCGGACCGCCTGCGGCCCCTCGGCCAGGAAGCGGC
>NZ_JBFAMU010000515.1:0-3457 GCF_040656655.1 Micromonospora sp. NPDC049799 | reverse complement strand
CGACGCCCCGGTGGCCGGGCAGCCACGGCCGGAGCGGCGGGTCGAAGCGGCGGACCGGGTCGGGCGGACCGTCGAGCGGCCACCGGAACGCTGATGGCACGGATGCCCCCGCTCCGGGAACGGGGACGGTGGCACCGCCCGGCGCCGGTGGCGCGAGCCGCGTGACCGGCTGAGGCACGGCCGCCGGATCCGCGACCAGGAAGGACCGGGACAGCGGTGCGGGGGCCGGTCCCACCATGGCGAGCAGGCAGATCCCGAGGGCGCAGAGCGCGGCGACGGACCCGCGCGGAGGTGGCGACATGCCGGCAGCCTGTCGCCGCCGGCGGTCGGACGCCACCCCGCGCCCGTCCCCTGTGGATGACGGACGGGCCTGTGGACAGGCACCGGACGGGGCGATGATCTGCTATGCGTCCACGGGTCACCGGCCGTGCCCGACACCGCCTAGGCTGGGCCGGTGACGCGGGACTGGTACGCCTGGCACGAGGACTACGACGACCCGGAGTCGGCGCTGACCCGTCGGCTGCGGGAGGTGCGGCGGCGGGTCCGCGAGGCGCTGGACCATGCTCCTCCCGGCCCGCTGCGGGCGGTCAGCCTCTGCGCTGGCCAGGGCCGCGACCTCGTTCCGGTGCTGGCGGCGCATCCCCGCCGCGACGACGTGACCGCCCGGCTCGTCGAGCTGGACCGGCGCAACGCGGAGATCGCCCGGACGGCCGTCGACGCCGCCGGCCTGACCGGGGTCGAGGTGGTGGTCGGCGACGCCGCGCGCACCGACCTCTACGCCGACCTGGCTCCGGCGGACCTCGTCCTGGTCTGCGGCGTGTTCGGCAACATCAGCGACGCCGACATCCGGACGACCGTCCGGCACTGCGCGGCGCTCTGCGCGACCGGCGGCACGGTCCTCTGGACCCGGCACCGCAACAGCCCCGACCTGGTCCCCACCATCGCGGAGTGGTACGCGGAGGAGGGCTTCACGCCGGTGGCGGTCAGCACGCCGGCCGACGGCGTCGGGGTCGGCGTACACCGCTTCACCGGTACCCCCCGACCCCTGCAACGTGGCGCGCGGATGTTCGCGTTCGTCGGCTAGGACGCCTCGGAAGCCCGCCGTCTAGGCTGGTGGCACCGCCACCCACCCCGGGGAGACCACGATGACCACTGTGGACGAGGTGAGCCGGCCGTCGCGGCTGGCCGAGCCCGACGAGGCGATCAGCCCGGAGGAACTCCAGCTGGCCGCCCGCAACCACGGCATCCCGCTGGAAGCCCTGCGCTACGACGTCACCCCGGCCGGCCTGCACTACCTGCTGATCCACTACGACATCCCGGACGTGGACCCGACGACGCACGTGCTGACCGTCGACGGCGCGGTGGGCCGGCCGCTCGCCCTCGACCTGGCGGCGCTGCGCGAGCGACCCCGGGTGACCCACCGGGTGACCCTGGAGTGCGCCGGCAACGGCCGCGCCCTGCTGCACCCCCGGCCGGTCAGCCAGCCCTGGCTGGTCGAGGCCGTCGGCAACGCCGAGTGGACGGGGACGCCGCTGGCGCCGCTGCTGCGTGAGGCGGGCCTCGGCGCGGACGCGGTGGACGTGGTGTTCACCGGCGCCGACCACGGCGTCGAGCGCGGGGTCGAGCAGGACTACCAGCGGGCGCTGCCGGTCGACGACGCGCTGCGGGAGGAGGTGCTGCTGGCGTACGAGATGAACGGCGCTCCCCTGCTCCCGCAGCACGGCGCACCGCTGCGGCTGATCGTGCCCGGCTGGTACGGCATGGCCCACGTCAAGTGGCTGCGCTCGGTCAGCGTGCGCACCGAGCCGTTCGAGGGCTACCAGAACGCGGTGGCCTACCGGCTGCGGCAGGACGCCGACGACCCGGGTGTGCCGGTGACCCGGATCGAGCCGCGCGCCCTGGTCCGGCCGCCCGGCTTCCCCGACTTCATGTCCCGTACGCGGGTGCTCCGGCCGGGGCCGTGCACTCTCGACGGTCGCGCCTGGTCCGGCCACGCGCCGGTGGCGTCGGTGGAGGTGACCACCGACGGTGGCGCCACCTGGTCGCCGGCCCGGCTGGACGAGCCGACCGGCGGGGCGTACGCCTGGCGGCGCTGGTGGCTCGACTGGGAGCCCACGCCGGGCCGGTACGTGCTCGGGGCCCGGGCCACCGACGCCTCCGGCCGCACCCAGCCGGTCGAGCAGCCGTGGAACCGGGGTGGCTTCGCCAACAACCTGGTGCAACGGGTCGAGGTCGTCGTCCTCGCGGAGTGAGGGCCGACCCGGCACCCGACACGGACGACCGCCCGCCGCCTCGGCACGCGGAGACCGGCGGGCGGAGGCACGCCGGGTCCGGCGGAGGCGGTGATCGACGGGTGGGGGCCGCCGAGAACAGGACGCCCGGTGGCTACGCCGCCGGGCGGGTGTGGAAGCGGCGGGTCAGCTGCCGAAGCCGGAGTCGGCCGGCAGCGAGATGTCCGGCTTCTCGAGCTCCTCGACGTTGACGTCCTTGAACGTCATCACCCGCACGTTCTTCACGAACCGGGCGGGCCGGTACATGTCCCACACCCAGGCGTCGTGCATCTCGACCTCGAAGTAGACCTCGCCGTCGGAGTTGCGGACGTGCAGGTCCACCTGGTTCGCGAGGTAGAAGCGGCGCTCGGTCTCCACCACGTAGGAGAACTGACGGACAATGTCGCGGTACTCCCGGTAGAGCTGCAGCTCCATCTCGGTCTCGTACTTCTCGAGATCTTCCGCGCTCATCGCACTCCGCCTTCCATGACCACATCTTCCCCCACCGGCGCCGGAGGCCGAGGCTGCTCGCCCAACGCCACGCCGACGGTACCCCCTGGCGCCCACGAGCGCTCCATCGGCTCGTCCGGCCGTGCACCCATCGGTCGACGGGACCGGGGCGGGGCGCCGTCGCGGCCCGACACGGTGGCCACGTTCACGTACGAGAAGCGGTGCTCCGCGCACGGCCCGCGCTCCCGCAACGCCGCCGTGTGCTCCGGGGTGATGTAGCCCTTGTGCTCGGCGAACCCGTAGCCGGGGAAGGACCCGTCCAACTCGACCATGAGCCGGTCCCGGGTGACCTTCGCCAGGACGCTGGCCGCCGCCACACACGCGGCCACCCGGTCGCCCTTCCACACCGCCAGCCCCGGCACGTCCAACCCGTCCACGCCGAAGCCGTCGGTGAGCACGTACTCCGGGCGGGTGGCCAGCGAGGCCAGGGCCCGGCGCATCGCGGCGAGGTTGCACACGTGCAGGCCCCGGGCGTCCACCTCGGCGGCCGGGATGACCACCACGGCGTACGCCAGGGCGCGGGCCACCACCTCGTCGTACACCCGCTCCCGGCTGGCCGGGGTGAGCAGCTTGGAGTCGGCCAGTCCGTCGATCTCCCCGCGCCGCCCCTCGGGCAGGATCGCCGCCGCGGCGACCAGCGGCCCGGCGCAGGCGCCCCGACCGGCCTCGTCGGCCCC
>NZ_JBFAMU010000514.1:0-3457 GCF_040656655.1 Micromonospora sp. NPDC049799 | reverse complement strand
CGGGCTGCCCCTGGGTGCTCATGCACTGGCGGGGACACTCGCGCCACATGGGTGAGCTGGCCCGCTACCGCGACGTCGTCGCCGACGTCCGCGCCTGGCTACGTGACCCCGCTGGTGCGCAAGCTGGCCGGCGAGCACGGCGTCGATCTGTCGTCGGTCAACGGCACCGGCGTCGGTGGCCGGATCCGCAAGCAGGACGTGCTGGACGCGGCCGAGAAGGCCAAGGCGGCGAAGGCGGCCCCGGCGCCGCAGCAGCCCGCCGCGGCGGCGGCCCCTGCCCAGCCGGCGGCGAAGCCGCAGCCGAGCACCAAGCGCGGTACGACCGAGAAGCTGCCCCGGATCCGTGCGGCCATCGCCAAGCGGATGCACGAGTCGCTGCACGAGATGGCGCAGCTCACCACGGTCGTCGAGGTGGACGTCACCAGGATCGCCAAGCTGCGGGCGCGGGCGAAGGACTCCTTCGTGCAGCGGCACGGCGTCAAGCTGTCCTTCCTGCCGTTCTTCGCCCTCGCCGCCGTCGAGGCGCTGCAGACCCATCCGATCGTCAACGCCCGGATGGACCTGGCGGGCGGGACCATCACCTACCCGGAGGCCGAGCACCTCGGCATCGCGGTCGACACCGAGCGCGGTCTCCTGGTGCCGGTCATCCACAACGCCGGCGACCTCAACCTCGGCGGCATCGCCAAGCGGGTCGCCGATCTGGCCGAGCGCACCCGGACCAACAAGATCAGCCCGGACGAGATCGCCGGCGCGACCTTCACGCTGACCAACACGGGCAGCCGGGGCGCGCTCTTCGACACCCCGATCGTGCCGTCGCCGCAGTCGGCGATGCTCGGCACGGGTGCCGTGGTGAAGCGGCCGGTCGTGGTCAACGACCCGGACCTGGGTGAGGTCGTCGCCGTCCGGTCGATGATCTACCTGGCCCTGTCGTACGACCACCGCCTGATCGACGGCGCCGACGCCGCTCGTTTCCTGTCGACGATCAAGGAGCGCCTGGAGGCCGGCAACTTCGAGGCCGAGCTGGGTCTGTAGCAACGAGTACGACGAGAGGGGCGTCCCGGACGGGGCGCCCCTCTCGCGTACCCGGTCAGGACCCGAGCGACTCCACCGGCTGACCCGATTCGGGCCCACCCCGCACGACCCGCTGGGAGAGTGGGTCGGTGGGCGGTCTCCGGTGGCGCAGTCGGCTGGGGCCTGCCGTCGCCGTCGCCCCCGGCGCCCGGGTGGACAAGTTCGAGGTCTTCTTCGACCTGGTCTTCGTCTTCTCGTTCTTCATCATCACGCGGGCCACCGCCATGGACATCAACGGCCGGCAGCTCCTGCACGCGATGCTGGTGCTCGCCGTGCTCTGGTGGTGCTGGGTGATCCACAGCGTGGTCGCCACCCGGGTCCGGCTCGGCGTCGGGTTCGTGCCGGTGCTGATGGTGATCGGCATGGCGGCGTTGTTCTGCTTCGCGCTCGCCCTGCCCCAGGCCTTCGGTGACCCGCGAGAGGGGGCGGCCGGGCCGGCGGTGGTGGCGATCAGCTACGTGGTGATCCGCGCCGTGCACCTCGTGCTCTACCTGCACATGGTGCGGGACAGCCCGGACGAGCGCCGGCAGCTGCGCCACTTCACGCCGGAGATCTTCGTCAGCACCCTCCTGCTGGCCGCGGCGGCGCTCGTGCCACCCCGGATCGACGATCCGGGCCAGGCCACCATGGTGCGGGACATGCTGTGGCTGGCGGTCGTCGTGCTCCAGTACGCCACCGGGCTGATCGCCGGCACCTGGGGCTGGGGGATCACCTCGGCCGAGCACTGGACCGAACGGTACGACCTCATCCTGATCATCGCCCTGGGCGAGTCGGTCATCTCCGTCGGCGTCGGCAGCAACCTGCTCGGCCAGCCACCCACCTGGTCGGCGGTCACCGCCGCCGTCCTCGGCATCGTCTTCACCGCCGCCCTCTGGTGGGCGCACTACGACATGATCGGGCCGGCCGCGCGGATCGCCCTGCACGCCGCGGAGGGCCGGCCACGGGTGGCGATGGCCCGCGACGCGTACGCCTACCTGTACCTGCCGATGATCGCCGGCATCATCCTGTTCGCCCTGGGCGCCGAGGAGATCGTGCACGAGATCGCCGACCCGAAGATCCCGATCGCCGAGCCGGCACACGGGCCGGCCGTGCCGCTGCTCTTCGGCGGGGTGGCCTGCTTCCTGTCGGCGAACATGCTGTTCCAGCTGCGCACCCTACGGACGGTGTCGTGGACCCGGGTCGCCACGGTGCTGCTGCTCCTCGCCGCCATCCCGGTCGGCATGCACCTGCCGGGGCTCGCCACCCTCGGCCTGCTCACCGCGATCTGCGTAGGGCTCGTCGCGGCGGAGGTGGTGGTCTTCGCCGAGGGGCGGCGGGCCCTGCACGCGGTCGTCTTCGAGGAGCGGACCACCCACGAGTCGCACGAGGCGGCGTGGCGCGCGCGCTGGAAGGAGAAGCCCCCTGACGACCCCTCGACCTGACGCCCCCACCGTCGAGGCGTGCTCGCGTAGGTTGGCGGAAGCGTCGCGGTGTACCCGGCACGGAGACCGCCGAGGGCACGGAGGCGCGCGACCGCATGGGAACCACATGCCACCACCCCCGCCGTACGGGCGCCTGCGCGCCCTCGGCCACCACCTCGTCGAGATCCACCTCTGGCTCCGCGAGGAGCTGGACCGCATCCGCGACGGCCTGGACGCGGACGGCCCCGGCGTACGCCCTCGGGAGCTGCGGGCCCACTGCCTGGCCTTCTGCGCGAGCCTGACCCGGCACCACACCGGCGAGGACACCGGGGCGTTCCGGGTGCTCGCCGCGCAGGTGCCGGAGCTGCGGCCGGTGCTGCGCGAGCTGGAGGCCGACCACCGGCTCGTCGAGGCCGCGCTGCGCCGGGTCGAGGACCTGCTCGACTCCCGCCACCCGGTCGAGGAGGTCCGCAACGAGCTGGACACGCTCGCCGCGCTGCTGGAGACCCATTTCCTCTACGAGGAGAAGAAGCTGACCGCGGCCCTCAACGCGCTGGAGGACGGCCGCACCGAGGAGCTGCTCGGGGTCCCGCTGCCACCCGAGGACCGCTGATCTGCCGGTAGCAGAAACGGCCCGCGCGGGCTCGCCGCCGGACCGCGCCGACGGCAGGCTGGGACGGGTGACGACCTTCTCGCTCCAGGCCTCCCCCACCGACGCCGCCGACTGGCTGGACCTGGCCCGCCGGGCGGAGGCGGCCGGCTTCGACGCCCTGTTCGCCGCCGACCATCCGGGGGCGGTGGCGTCGCCGTTCGTCACCCTCGCCGCCGCGGCGGCGGTGACGAGCAGGCTGGGCCTGGGGTCGTACGTCTCGAACGCCGGCGTCCGTGAGCCGGCCCTGCTCGCCGCGGACGTCGCCACCCTCGACCTGGTGTCCGGGGGGCGGGCCCGGCTGGGGGCCCTCACCTACGGTGACGTCACCGACTTC
>NZ_JBFAMU010000513.1:0-3459 GCF_040656655.1 Micromonospora sp. NPDC049799 | reverse complement strand
CCGGCCACGGCCGGCACCGGGGTCTCCGGGTCGCGCCCGTCCGGCTCCCCGCCGGTCGGGTCCCCGGCGGTGTGGTCTGCGGCGGTGTGGTCCCCGGCGGGCGAGGTGGCCAGGTCGCCGCCGCCGGGCCAGCGCAGCAGCAGGCGTCCCCAGTCCTGGCCCCGGGCGCCGACCGTGGTCACCAGCCAGCCGCTGTCGCCGTCGTACGCCGTCCGTCCGGCCGGTCGGATCCGCCGCGAGTGCTGCTCCCACCCGTCGAGCAGCAGCTCGGCGCTCTCCCCCGCCGGGTCGTACGCGAGCACCTGCCGGGACAGGTTCTCCAGCACCACCGGGCAGCCGGACAGCTCGGCCGCCTGCCGTACCACCTCGCCGGGGCCGGCGCCCTCCACCGACAGCTCGGTGAAGCGCTGGTGGATCTCCTCGGTGGCCCGCAGTTCGGTGAGCTGCGCGTCGACGATCAGCGCGTGCACGGCCTCGGTGATCCGCACGAACGGGGTGGCCCGCCGCAGCTCCACCAGGGGCAGCCCGCGGCGTTCGGCGGCGGCGGCCATCACCCGGGGGACCTGGTTGAGGTACCGGCGGCCCAGCTCGACGACCAGCCCGGACACGCCGACGTCGGCCAGGTCGCCGATGAAGGCGCGCAGCCCCGCGTCGTCGGCGGGCAGTCCGATGCCGGTGGTGAGCACCAGTTCGCCGCCGCCCAGGAGCGTGGCGATGTCCGGCACCTCGGTCACGTGCACCCAGCGGACCGGCGCGTCCAGGCCGCTGTCACCGGCGACCAGGCGCGGAGCGCCGTGGCGGACCGGGTCCAACGCGAGGACTTCACGCACGGTAGGGAACACGGCCGACACGCTACCGTCCGTGACCTGCGCTGCGCGATCGGCCGGTCGGCGGCCCGATCGGTCGGACGTCTCCGCGCGGAGGCGTCGCTCAGTCGACGCCGAACTCCATCGCGGCGCGGTCGAGTGCCTCGTCGTCGCCAGAGGAGACGCCCCGGGACGCGATGGCCTCCGCGCCGCCCTGTGGCATCGCACCGATCAGCCCCGTCGAGGCCGCCTGCGCGGCACCGACCATCCGCTGCGGGCTCGCGCCGCCGACCATGCCGAGGGTGGCGTACTGCTCCAGCTTCGCCCGCGAGTCGGCGATGTCCAGGTTGCGCATGGTGAGCTGGCCGATCCGGTCCGACGGGCCGAACGCCGAGTCCTCGGTGCGCTCCATCGACAGCTTGTCGGGGTGGTAGCTGAACGCCGGGCCGGTGGTGTCCAGGATCGAGTAGTCCTCGCCCCGGCGCAGCCGCAGCGTCACCTCGCCGGTGACGGCCGTGCCGACCCAGCGCTGCAACGACTCGCGCAGCATCAGCGCCTGCGGGTCCAGCCAGCGCCCCTCGTACATGAGCCGACCGAGGCGGCGGCCCTCGCTGTGGTAGTTCGCCAGGGTGTCCTCGTTGTGGATGGCGTTGACCAGCCGTTCGTACGCGGCGTGCAGCAGCGCCATGCCGGGTGCCTCGTAGATGCCCCGGCTCTTGGCCTCGATGATCCGGTTCTCGATCTGGTCCGACATGCCCAGGCCGTGCCGGCCACCGATGGCGTTCGCCTCCAGCACCAGGTCGACGGGGCTGCCGAACTCCTTGCCGTTGATCGTCACCGGACGACCCTGGTCGAAGCCGATTGTGACGTCCTCGGTCGGGATCTCCACCGACGGGTCCCAGAACCGGACGCCCATGATCGGGTTGACCGTCTCGATGCCGGTGTCGAGGTGTTCGAGGATCTTCGCCTCGTGCGTGGCACCCCAGATGTTGGCGTCGGTGGAGTACGCCTTCTCGGTGCTGTCCCGGTACGGCAGGCCACGTTCGAGCAGCCACTCCGACATCTCCTTACGCCCACCCAGTTCGGTGACGAAGTCGGTGTCGAGCCACGGCTTGTAGATGCGCAGCTGCGGGTTGGCCAGCAGGCCGTACCGGTAGAACCGCTCGATGTCGTTGCCCTTGAAGGTCGACCCGTCGCCCCAGATCTGGACGTCGTCGGAGATCATCGCCCGCACCAGCAGGGTCCCGGTGACCGCCCGGCCCAGCGGGGTGGTGTTGAAGTACACCCGCCCGCCCGAGCGGATGTGGAAGGCCCCGCAGGTCAGCGCCGCCAGGCCCTCCTCGACCAGGGCGGCGCGACAGTCGACGAGTCGGGCGACCTCGGCGCCGTAGCTGAGCGCGCGACCGGGCACCGAGGCGATGTCGGGCTCGTCGTACTGGCCGATGTCGGCGGTGTAGGCGCAGGGAACGGCGCCCTTTTCGCGCATCCACGCGACCGCGACCGAGGTGTCGAGGCCGCCGGAGAAGGCGATGCCGACACGTTCACCGGTGGGCAGGGAGGTGAGAACCTTGGACACGAGGAAGATTATGCACCAAGTTGCATGGTCATGCAATCAGAAGGATTCGAACGGCGGGTCGTCGCGACCCAGCTCCCAGAACGCCACCGCCGCGGCGGCGGCCACGTTCAACGAGTCCACCCCGCGCCGCATGGGGATGACCACCCGTACGTCGCTGGCCGACTGGGCCGCCGCGGTGAGGCCGGGGCCCTCGGCTCCGAGCAGCAGCGCCGCCCGCTCACGCTGCGCCGGAGTCAGCCGCTGGATCGGTACGGCGTCCGGCGCCGGCGTCATGGCGAGCACGGTGAAGCCCGCCTCGCGCACCTGGTCCAGGCCCGCCGGCCAGCGCTCCAGCCTGGCGTACGGGACCGCGAAGACCTCCCCCATGCTGACCCGTACGCTGCGCCGGTACAGCGGGTCCGCGCAGGTCGGCGACAGCAGCACCGCGTCGATGCCGAGCGCGGCGGCGCCCCGGAACACCGCGCCGAGATTAGTGTGGTTGTTGACGTCCTCCAGGATCACCACCCGCCGGGCGGTGGCCAGCACCTCGGCGGCGGTCGGCAGCGGCTTGCGCCGGAACGACGCCAGCACCCCCCGGTGCACGTGGAAGCCGGTCGCCCGTTCCAGCACGTCCGGGGTGGCCGCGTAGACCGGTGTGTCCCCGGTGTCCAGGTCGGCGAGCTGGTCGACGCGCTTGGCGTCCACGAGGTACGACCGGGCCGGGTACCCGGCGCGCAGCGCTCGGCGCAGCACCAGCTCGCCCTCGGCGATGAACAGGCCGTGCGGAGGCTCCCAGCGGGTACGCAGCTCGACGTCGGTCAGCGCGCGGTAGTCGGCGATCCGGTCGTCGTCGGGGTCGGTGATCTCGTGGACGGGCACCGCACGATTCTGCCCGAGCCGCAGGTCGGGCCGACGCGTGCGGGGTGCCGCAAGGGTGTCAGGAAGGGTCCCTTATACAACGCCAGGCGTTAAGAAGGGGCCCTTCCTCACACACCTCAGCCGCGGCGGTCGAGCCAGCGGCGCAGGTCGGCGAGGGGGTCGTCCTCCTCGGTGGGCTGCTGCGGCCGGCGCTCCGGCTCGCGGCGCTCCGGCTCGCGG
>NZ_JBFAMU010000512.1:0-3468 GCF_040656655.1 Micromonospora sp. NPDC049799 | reverse complement strand
GCTGTCCCGGGGCGCCGAGCCGGCGCAGGCCGCCTGCTGGGCGGCGTTCGCCCACGCGGTGAGCGGCCAGCGGCTCGTTCCCCGGTACGGACGCATCGGTTTTCTCGCCCGCGAGCTGCTCGACGAGATCCCGCACACCCTCGCCACCGTATGACACCAATTGTCCCGCCAGGCAGGTGTGTGTAACGCCACATCGACCCACGGCGCTGTACCCACCGGAGGCGGCGTCCCGCCCTCCTCCCGCCGGTCCGCTCCCCGCAAGGGCGGGCCGGGAGAAGACAGCCCCTGGGAGTCTGTGTGAAGAACCTCCGTCGCAAGACACTGGCGGCCGCGTCCGCCGTGTCGCTCGGTGTCGGCCTCGCCGTCACCGGCGGCCTGGTCCCGGCGGCGTCCGCCGCCGGACCGGACACCACCTACCTGGTGCTCGCCCCGCAGGGCGCCACGACCGACAAGGCGGCCGCCCGGATCGCCGCCGCCGGCGGCACCGTCGTCGCCGGCTACCACCAGATCGGCGTGCTCGTCGTCCGCTCGACCAACCCCGACTTCACCAGCCGGGTGGCGGGCGAAGGCGTCGAGTCGGTCGCCTCCACCGCCGGCCTGGGCACCCTGCTCGACGAGGGCGAGACGGTGGAGGTGTCGGCCGCCGAAGCCGCCGCGGCCACCGCCGACCCCACCGCCGAGCCGCTCTTCGGCCAGCAGTGGGACATGCCGATGATCGACGTCCCGCAGGCCCACGCGGTCAACGCCGGCAGCGCCGACGTGCTGGTGGGCGTGCTGGACAGCGGCATCTCGTCCAGCCACCCCGACCTGGCGAGCCAGATCGCCAAGGACAAGAGCACCTCGTGCATCGGTGGTGTCACCGACACCACCGAGGCCGCCTGGAACCCGACCACCTCCGACCACGGCACCCACGTCGCCGGCACCATCGCCGCCGCCGTCAACGGCGTCGGCGTGACCGGTGTCGCGCCGGGCGTCAAGGTCGCCGCCGTCAAGGTGGTCGACGACGAGGGCTACATCTTCCCGGAGGCCGCGGTCTGCGGGTTCATGTGGGCCGCCGAGCACGGTATGCAGCTGACCAACAACAGCTACTACATCGACCCGTGGCAGCTCAACTGCCGCAACGACGCGCGCCAGCGTCCGGTGTGGCAGGCCGTGCAGCGGGCACTGCGTTACTCGCAGAGCAAGGGCGTACTGCACGTCGCCTCCGCGGGCAACTCCAACTGGGACCTCGCGCACAAGATCACCGACACCGGCAGCCCGAACAACCTGCCGGAAGACCAGGACCCGGAGGTTCGTGAGAACCTCACCAACGCCTGCCTCGTCCTGCCGGCCGAGGCGCCGGGCGTGGTGACCGTCTCGGCGGTCGGACCGACCGGGGAGAAGAGCTACTACTCCTCGTACGGCCAAGGGGTCGTGGACGTGACGGCGCCGGGCGGGGACGCCTTCGTCCGTACCGGTGGTACGAGCCCGACCTTCCCCGACCTGATCCTGTCCACCACCTTCAACACCTCCACCCGCACCAACGGTTGGGGTTACAAGCAGGGCACCTCGATGTCCTCGCCGCACGCGGCGGGTGTCGCGGCCCTGGCCGCCTCGGCGCATCCCGGCATCAGCCCGGGCGCGCTGGCCGCCCTGCTGGAGAACACCGCGGTGGCGCAGCCCTGCCCGGAGGGGGTCTACAACCCCAGGCCGGCGGCCGGCGACACCTACGAGGCGACCTGCTCCGGCGGGAAGCGCAACTCGTTCTACGGCGCTGGCATGGTCAACGCCTACAACGTGGTGAAGTAACACTGCGACACCAGTGGTGGGGCTCGGCGGTGATCCGCCGGGCCCCACCCGTTTCTCCTGCTCACCGCCGGGTACCGGAGGAGACCTCAGCCCAGTCGAGGAGGTCCCGCCGGTGTCCACCGATGCCATCGTCCTGTTGAAAGAGGACCACAAGGAGATGCGCCGCCTCTTCCGTGAGTTCCAGAAGGCGGAAGAGGGGCCCGCCCAGCGGCGCCAGGAGCTGGTGACCCAGATCCTGGAGGCCCTGACGGTGCACACCTACCTGGAGAACGAGGTCATGTACCCGGAGGTCCGCAAGCTCCTGCCGGACCTGGAGGACGACATCCTCGAGTCGTACGAGGAGCACCACGTGGCCGACGTGCTCTGCGCCGAACTGGCCACCATGGACGCCTCCGACGAGCGCTTCGTCGCCAAGACCACGGTGCTCATCGAGAACGTCGAGCACCACGTCGAGGAGGAGGAGCAGGAGTGGTTCCCCAAGGTCCGCGAGGCGCTCGGGCGTAACCAGCTCCAGGAGATCGGCCAGCGCATGATCGACATGCGCGCCGACGCCCCGCGTACCCCCACCGCACCGAAGGCGATCAAGAAGTCCGTCGACGCGATGACGGCCTGAGCGCGACCGTGCTCCGCGGGCCCGGCCGGCGGCCGGGCCCGCACGCGTCTCACCAGGCCGTCGGCGGCACCCCGTCGGGCGCCGGGAGGATCCGCCGCAACCGCCCCGGCGGTACGCTCCGAGCCCGCCACTCCCGTGGGTAGCCCAGCGAGACCTCCTCGAACCGCACCCCGTCGTACCAGGTCGTCCGGGGGATGTGCAGGTGGCCGTAGACCATGACGGAGACGTCGAAACGCCGGTGCCAGTCGGCGGTGGCCTCGGTGCCGCACCACTGGGCGAAGATCGGGTACCGCAGGATCCGGGTCGGCTCCCGCACCAGCGGCCAGTGGTTGACCAGCACGGTCGGCAGGGCCGGATCACGCTCGTCGAGCCGCCGAGCGGTCTCGGCGACGCGCGCCGCGCACCACGCCGACCGGCTCGGGTACGGGTCCGGGTGCAGCAACTGCTCGTCGGTGCACACGATCCCGGTCCGGTACGCCTCGGCCAGCGCCGCCTCCGGGGTGTCGAATCCCTCCGGGCGCCAGCTGTGGTCGTACAGGAGGAACAGCGGCGCGACCGTCACCGGCCCGCCACGGCCCTCCCAGACCGCCCACGGGTCCTCGGGGGTGAGCACGCCGAGGCGGCGGCACATCTCGACCAGGTGGTGGTAGCGCTCGACACCGCGCAGCGCCACCGGATCGCGCGGCGGGGTCCACAGCTCGTGGTTGCCGGGCGACCAGACCACCTGCGCGAAGCGGTCGGCCAGCAGGCCCAGCGCCCATTCGACGTCGGCGACCGTGTCCGCCACGTCACCGGCGACCAGCAGCCAGTCGTGCGGTGTCTCCGGCCGCAGGGCCTCCACGATCGGCCGGTTGTCCCGGTGCCCCACGTGCAGGTCGCTGATGGCGAGCAGACTTCCCTCACCCGCCTCCCCCGCCATGCCGTCGATCCTAGGGGCGACCAGCCCCACCCGCGACCCCCACCGGCCGCGCCCCCGACCCCTACCGCGTCGCGCCCGCCCGCCCCTCCCGCCCGCCTGCCCGCCCGTCGGGAGGCAGCAGTTTCCGGGAAAGAGTGGCCATTCCGCG
>NZ_JBFAMU010000511.1:0-3494 GCF_040656655.1 Micromonospora sp. NPDC049799 | reverse complement strand
CGAAGACGTTCGAGGAGGGCAGTGACCGCGGCGACGGGTTCCGGACGTCCAGCGTCCGGTATTCGACGGACAGCACGATCACCGAGGTGGCGGTCCGCCCGCAGCACCACCTCGGTGGTCGGGTTGACCGCGTCCGGCGTCGGCTCCGGCGCCCACTCGTCGACCAGGTGCCCGGCACCGCCGTCCAGGCAGGCGTCGTGCACCTCCCGCAGCAGCGTCGACGGGCCGCGCGGCCGCTTGGTCCCCTCCCCCCACCAGTACCCGGAGCACAGCAGCAGGCGGCGCGGGCGGGTGACGGCGACGTACGCCAGCCGCCGCTCCTCCCGCTCGTCGTGCGCCCGCCAGGCATCGGTGAAGTCCTCCAGGGCCCGAGCCACCCCGCGCTGGTCCTCGGCCGCGTCCAGGCCCAGCTCGGGCAGCCCGTCGGCGTCACCGCGCAGCGAAAACGGCAGCACGCCCAGCCCACCGAGCCAGTGGTCGGAGTTGCGGACCGGCCCCGGCCACACGCCCCGGCTCAGCCCGGCCACCGCGACCACGTCCCACTCCAGGCCCTTGGCGGCGTGCGCGGTGAGGATCTGCACCGCCCCCTCCACCACGTCGACCTCGCCCGGTGTGAGGCCGCGCTCCTCGTCCTCGGCGGCGGCCAGGTAGGAGAGGAACCCCGACAGGGTCGCGCCCGGGGTCTCCCCGCTGAACCGGGCGGCGACGTCGCCGAGCGCGTCCAGGTGACCCCGGGCCAGGCCGGCGTCGCCGGCACCGTCCCGGCCGGCCCGCACGGCCACCTCCACGTCCAGGCCGATGGTCCGCTCGATGTCCGCGATCAGCTCGGGCAGCGGCTGGTCCAGCCGGTAGCGCAGCAGGCCGAGTTCCTGGGCGTACGCGCGCAGCCGGGCGTAGCCCTCGGCGGAGTACGCCTGCGCCGGCCCGAGGTCCGCCAGGGCCTCCACCAGGGTGGCCTCGTCGAGCAGGTCCGGGCTGATCTCCGGCTCGTCGTCGGCGCGCTGCCGGCGGGCGGACGCGATGGCCCGGGCCCGACGGTGCAGGGCCACCAGGTCGCGGGGGCCGATCCGCCAGCGCGCACCGGTGAGCAGGCGCAGCAGCGCGGCGCCGTCGGTCGGGTCGGCCAGCACCCGCAGCGTGCAGACCACGTCCCGCACCTCGGGGGTGTCCAGCAGGCCGCCCAGCCCGACGACCTCGACCGGCAGGCCGCGCTCCCGCAGCGCCGACTCGATCGCCGGGATCTGGCTGCGCAGGCGTACCAGCACCGCCGTGGTGGGGCGGGCCGCCACCGGGATGTGCTCGGGCAGCGCCCGCGGCGTACCGGCCGCGCCGCGCCAGGCGGCGAGGACGCTCTCGGCGATCCAGTCGGCCTCGTCGGCGTACGTCGCAAGGAGCGCGCAGTGCACGGTGCCGGCGGCCGTGCCCCGGGGGCTGCGGTGCGGAATCGGGTCGCGGACGCTCAGTGCGGCACGCAGCTCCGGCACCCGGGCCCCGGCGGCGCGCAGCGGGGTGGCCAGGGCGTTCGCGACGCCGAGGATCTCCGGGCGGTTGCGCCAGCTGGTGGTGAGGCCGAGCACGTCGGCCGGTGTGCCGTCGGCGCGGAGGAACTCCGTCGGGAACCGGTCCAGGGTGCCCGCGCTGGCGCCCCGCCAGCCGTAGATCGACTGGCAGGGATCCCCGACGGCGGTCACCGGATGCGCACCGCCGAACAGCGCGTTGAGCAGCACCACCTGGGCGTGGCTGGTGTCCTGGTACTCGTCGAGCAGCACCACCCGGTAGCGATCCCGCTCGATCTCGCCGACCCCCGGGTGGTCCCGGGCCACCCGGGCCGCCCGGGCGAGCTGGTCGGCGAAGTCCATCGCCTCGAAGTCCTCCTTGCGCCGGGCGTACGCGCGCACCAGCGGCAGCAGCTTCAGCCGGGTCTGCTGGAGGGCGAGCGCCTTGCGCACGTCGGCGTACACCCGGCCGGGGCGGGTCTGCACCTCGGCGAAGAAGCGGCCGGTCCACGCGGCGAGGGCGTCCGGATCGACCAGGTGCTCGTCCAGCTCACCGGCGAGCGCCAGCACCGCGTCGGTGACGGTGCTCGGCATCCGGTCCACCTCGGACATGTCGCCGTCGTAGGTGCGTACCAGCAGGTCCACCAGCTGCCAGCGGGACGCCTCGGTGAGTAGCCGCGTGGAGGGCTCGTAGCCGGCGCGCAGCCCGTGCTCGGTGACGATCCGGCCCGCGTACGAGTGGTAGGTGGACACGGTCGGCTCGCCCGCGAGGGGGTCGTCCAGCGGGTCGCGCCCCCGCCGACCGAGCCGGCGGATGAGCTGGTCGAGACGCGTACGCACGCGGTGCGCCAGCTCACCGGCGGCCTTGCGGGTGAAGGTGAGGCCGAGCACCTGCTCGGGCCGGACGTATGAGTTGGCCACCAGCCAGACCACCCGGGCGGCCATCGTCTCGGTCTTGCCGGACCCGGCGCCGGCGACCACCAGCAGCGGCTCCACCGGCGCGGCGATGATGGCGGCCTGTTCGCGGGTGGGCGCGGGGAGCCGCAGCAGCCGCGCCAGCTCGACCGGCGTGTACCGGGGGCCGGCGTCGGCCGTCCGGGGCGCCGGCGTCGCCGAACTGAACAGGGTCGGCTGGGTCACGAATTCTCCGGGGAGCGCGCGGTGGGCGGCTCGACGACCTGGCGCCCCTGCCCGGAGACCGGGCAGCTTGTCCGCACCGGGCAGACCCGGCACTTCGAGTTGGCGACGGCGGCGAACGTGGCGGCGGCCATCGTATCGGCGGTGCGCCGGACCAGGGCGGTCGCCCAGCCTGCCTCCGGGCCCTCCCCGGCCGGCGGCTGACTCTGCTCCCGGGCGTCCTTCGCGCCGGTGCCCAGCTGCACGAGGGCGGCTCCCCCGGACTCCTCCCCGAAGTCGGCGAACGCGCCCGCCTCCACCGCCGCCTGGTACGCACCCAACTGCGGGTGCTCGGCCAGGTCGGCGGCGGTCACCGCGGTGGACTTGCCGGTCTTGAGGTCGACGACGACCAGCCGGCCGTCCGCGTCGACCTCCAGCCGGTCCACCCGGCCGACCAGCTCGACCGGCCGCTGCGGGTCGTCCAGCCGGACCGCGAACTCGTGCTCGATGGCGAGCAGCCGCCGCGGGTTGGCGGCCAGCCACCGCAGCAGCTTGTCCACCATCGCCTCGGCCCGGGCCCGCTCCGGCCCGACCATCCACCGGGCGGCCAGCTCGATGGCGTCGAACCGGGCGGCCACGTAGTCCAGCAGCGCGCCCCGGTCGGCGCTGGCGTCCTCGGCGAGCATCGCCGCAGCGTGCACCAGGTTGCCGACGCCCTGCGCGGTGCTCGTCGGTGCGCTGCCACCGTGCCGTTCCAGCAGCCAGCGCAGGCTGCACCGCAGCGCGCTCTCCATCGCCGACGGGGTGACCCGCACCGGCTCGCCGTCGGCGACCAGCGGCCGGTCGTCGGAGAGCTGCCGCAGCCCCCACCACTCGTCCGGG
>NZ_JBFAMU010000510.1:0-3495 GCF_040656655.1 Micromonospora sp. NPDC049799 | reverse complement strand
ATGAACCAGCGCTTCGGGCAGAGCTACGACGTCGACGACTACCGCGACAACGCGTACCTGGGCGCCAACTACCTGGCCTGGCTGACGAAGTACATGTCACCGATGTACTTCGATCCTGACCGAGGTACGGGTGGATGCCGCCGACGATGTGCCCGGAGCGGACCAGGCCGATCGCGCGCTCCTCGAAGCGGCGGATCAGCCGGACCGTCCGGTAGAGCCGGACCGGGTCGGACCCGGTCACCCTCGGCCCTTGATGGCGGCCAGGATGTCGTCCCAGAGCTTCGCCCGGGCGGCGAGCGCGGTGTTGACGGTGTCGGCGCACTCCTGCCACTTGACGTCGTCGTCGCCGCACAGGTCGGCGAGCATCTGCATCGCCATCGGGGTGTGCTGCTCGCCGTCGACCTCGATGTGCCGCTCCAGGTAGTCGACGAACGTGTGCAGCCGCTGGCTGCGCTCGTTCACCGCGACCACCTGGGTGAACATGTCGGGAATGAGGTCCTCCCGGCCGAAGGCGAACGCGGCGGCCTGGCAGTGCACCGGGGTGGTCTCGATGATCTGCCAGGTGGTCGCGGCGAACGTCGCCGACGGGCCGGGTACGCCGGCCTCGGCCAGCGACGCGGTGACCGGCCGGCCCGCCCGCAGCAGCTCGACCAGCGTGTCCACGGGGGCGGTGTCCGCGCCGGCCTCCCGCATGCCCTGCACGTACAGCTCGAAGTGGCTGATGTAGCCGTCGCCCAGCTCGTCGCTCTCCTCGACCATGACGATGTCGTTGATGAGGCGGCGGCTGCCGGTCGGGCCGGTGGGGATCCACGGCACGGTGACGCAGGTGAGCTGCCGCTGCAACGACTTCAGCAGGGACATGAAGTCCCACACCGCGAAGACGTGGTGCTCCATGAAGGTGACCAGCGCCTCGTGGGTGTCGAGGTTGGCGTAGAGCGGGTGCCGCACCACCACGTCGCGGCGGTCGGTCACCGCCTTCTCCAGGCGCTCGATCCCCGGGTGGGTCCTACCCCAGTCGTACCGTGACATGTCAGCCTCCCTGCTGGGCGCGGTGGCGCCAGATGACCGGGCAGTATTCGGGGTCCGCGTAGTCCGGCCGCCCGTCGTGGGTGCGGCGGACCAGCACGTCGTGGTTGTACGCGGCGACGGTGCCGTCGGAGAGTTGATACTCCCGCCAGGCGTTGGCGCCGTCCTGCAGGTGCAGCGAGATCGCCTGGCGGGGTCGCCCGCTGACGTTCGCGCCGCTGCCGTGGTAGGTGCGGCAGTGGTGGAAGCTCATGTGTCCCTTGGGGATCACCATCGGCACCTTGCGGATCGTCGCGCCGTTGTGGGCGGCGTTCTCGGCCAGCATCTCCTCAAGCTGGTCGCGGTCCCGCTCGGCGAAGTGCCGCACCACGGTGTCGTCGGCGCCGATCTCCTTCCAGCGGTGCGAGGAGTCGACCATGGTGATGGTGCCCATCTCCTCGCCGCAGTCGTGGAACGGGATGAAGGCGGTGAGCATGTCCTCCGACGACGACGACGCCCAGTAGTGCTTGTCGAAGTGCCAGGGCACGATGTTCGACGGTTCACCGTCGATCGGCGGCTTGAGGATCAGCGTGGACTGGAAGATGCGGATCTCGCTGGCCCGTGCCAGCCGTGCGGCGACCGCCCCGATCAGCGGCTTGCGCAGGATCGCGGCGAGGCCGTCGTGCTCGTGGTGGACGTAGTCGTTGTGCCGCTGCACCGGCCCCAACGACTGCTCCCAGTAGGCGAGTTTCGGCGGGCGTACCGGCAGGCGGCGGTCCCGCTCCCCGGCGTAGTAGCGGTCCGCGGCGGCGGCGAGGGCGTCCACCTCGTCGTCGGTCAGCAGCTTCTTCGACAGGTACCAGCCGTGTTCGGCGTAGAACGCCACCTCCTCGTCGGTGGGCAGCAGCGCCTCCTCCTCGGCGGTCAAGGTCGGCGAAAACTCCGTCGTGGTCATGCCCCCACCCCCTGCGGTACGACCGCCGCGGCGGCCAGTTCCCGTTCCTTGGCCTCGTAGAGCGCCTTGATGTTGCCGCTGCCGAAGGTCCGCGCTCCGCGCCGCTCGATCAGCTCCAGGAACAGCGTCCGGCGCACGTGCATGGACTCGGTGAAGATCTGGAACAGCTGCCCACCGTGGTCCCGGTCGACGAGGACGCCGAGGTCCCGGAGCCGGTCCAGCGGCGCGTCGACCCGACCGACCCGCGCCTCCAGGGCGTCGTAGTAGCTGCCCGGGGTGCCCGGGAAGCGCACCCCACGCCGGGCCAGCGTCTCCACGGCGGTCACGATGTCGTCGGTGCGCAGCCCGAGGTGCTGCACCCCGGCACCCGCGTGCTGGTCGAGGAACGCGTCGATCTGCCCCGCCCGGCCGGTGGTGTCCGGCTCCAGCAGCACCAGGGTCACCCGCTCCGACGGGCTCTGCACGACCGTCGAGTTCATCGCCTGCCCGTCGACCTCGATGCGTTCGGTGAAGATCTCCGCGAAGCCGAACACCTCCCGGTACTGCCGGACCGTGGTCTCCAGGTGCCCCGGCGGCACGCAGACCGCCAGGTGGTCGATCTCGGCGAGCAGCTTGTCGGCGTCACCGTCGGCGGGAACCGCCTCGATCACGCCGGGCAGGAAGTCGCGTCGGTCGCCGCGCCGCTGCACCAGCCGGTGCACCACGTCGCCGAAGCCCCCCACCTCGGCGGTGACCACCTCGGCGTCCGCACCGGTGACGGTGGTCGGGGGCGTCACGGCGGTGGCGCCCCGGTCCAGCAGCTCGGCGTACGCACCGGCGGCGTCGTCCACCTCCAGGGCCACCACGGCGATGCCGTCGCCGTGCCGCTGCACGTACCGTGCCGCCGGATGGTCGGCGGTGAGCCCGGAGGTCAGCACCATCCGGATGTCGGCCTGCCCCAGCAGCAGCGACCGCTGGCCGACCAGCCCGGTCTCCGGGCCCCCCTGGCCGAGCAGGCCGAAGCCGACCGCGCGGCAGAAGTAGAAGGCGGCCTGCCGGGCGTCCCCCACGTAGAGTTCGATGTGGTCTATCCCACGGATGTCCATGTCCCAGCCCTTTCCACGGTTCCCCCCGTGGTCGTCGTTGCCGGTGGTGTCGTCACCCGCGGGTCCCCGCGGTCCGCGCGAGCAGCAGGCTCACGTTCTGGCCGCCGAACCCGAAGGAATTGGTCAGCGCGTACTCCGCCTCGGTGGCCCGGGGCTCGCCGCGGATGTGGTCCGCCGGACACGCCGGGTCCTCCTCGTCCAGGTTGTACGTCGGCGGCAGCAGCCCCCGGCCGAGCGCCAGCGCGGTGGCCGCCGTCTCCAGCACACCGGACGCGCCGAGCAGGTGGCCGGTCAGCGCCTTGGTCGAGCTGACCGGGACCCCGCCGACGCCGAAGACCTCCGCGAGGGCGGTCGTCTCGGCGATGTCGCCGAGCTTCGTGCCGGTACCGTGCGCGTTGACGTAGCCGACCCGGGCGGCGGGCACGCCGCCGCCGGCCAGCGCGCGCCGCA
>NZ_JBFAMU010000509.1:0-3495 GCF_040656655.1 Micromonospora sp. NPDC049799 | reverse complement strand
GCCACCCCGGCGCCGGCCGTCCGGCCGACGCCCGCACCGGCGACCCCGCCGGCCCCGAACCGGCCGACCACGCCGCAGCAGGCTCAGAGCCGGCAGCGGTACGCGGACGAGACGATGGAGCTGCCGATCTTCCGGGAGCTGGAGTCGGCCTGGTTCCGTACCCGCCGGCCCGGTCCGGAGGAGGCGGCCGGTGCCGCCACCCCGGCGAACAACGGTGCCGCGACCCAGCAGTTCGCCAAGGTCGACACCGCTGGCCGTGCCGTGCAGCAGACACCACCCGGGACGACAGGTAACGCACCGATGGCAGACACCCCGACAGCCGGAGGCACGCCGCGCGAGACCGGCGTGACGGCGAACGGAGGCGCCCGCCCCGGTGCCGCCGACAGCTTCCCTCGCCGAACCCCGCAGGCCACCAGCGGCTGGCAGACCGCCGCCGACGACGGCTGGCGCGCTGCCTCCAAGGCCAGCGAGGTGCCGGTGGAGGCCACCACCCCCACGGGTCTGCCGAAGCGCACCCCGATGGCCCAGCTCGTGCCGGGCGCGGTGGAGAAGCCCACCACCTCCGTGCAGCGCCGTACGCCGGAGTCGGTCCGCGGCCTGCTCTCCGCCTACCACCGTGGTGTCCAGCGTGGCCGGACGACCAACCCCTCGGACGGCAACCCGACCAGCCCGGAGGAGACTCCGGGAGGGCAGCAATCCTCGCAGTCTGGCTCAGGCCCCGTGGCCGGGAGCGGGCAGAAGGAGCAAGAACGATGACAAGTACGCAGGATCTCGGCTGGCTGCTGGCCAACTTCGCCGACCGGGTACCGGGTGTCGCCCACGCGGTCGCCGTCTCGGCGGACGGCCTGCTCCTCGCGTCCTCGCGGGACCTCCCGCGTGACCGGGCCGACCAGTTGGCCGCCATCGCGTCCGGTCTGGTCAGCCTCACCCAGGGTGCGGCACGCTGCTTCGAGGGTGGAGCGGTGCTGCAGACGGTGGTGGAGATGGACAACGGCTTCCTGTTCCTGATGTCCATCTCGGACGGCTCGTCGTTCGCCGTGCTCGCCGCCCGCAGCTGCGACGTGGGGCAGGTCGGCTACGAGATGGCACTGCTCGTCGACCGGGTCGGCGACGCCCTGACCCCGCAGCCGCGCGCGGCCGCGGGAATGCTGGGCTGACGTCCTGCTGACCGCTGGGTCGGCGGAACGACCGGAACGAGAACAACACAGGGTGCCACCGGCGGAAGCCGGTGCCGGGTACGAAGGAGGTGAGCGGCGACATGGTCGATCGTGACGAACCGACCGGAGCGTTGGTCCGTCCATACGCCGTGACCCGCGGTCGTACCCGCCCACGACTCGACATCGCGCTGGAGGCGCTCGTCGAGACGACGGTGCGCGGCCGAGCCACTGCTGCCAACGGCAGTGGGGGAGGCCGCGAACACCAGTACATCGCCGCGCTGTGTGACGGACGTGTGCAGTCGCTTGCCGAGATCGCGGCGCGGATGCAGCTTCCGCTCGGTGTGGCCCGGGTGCTCATCGCCGACATGGCGACGGACGGCCTGGTCGCGGTCCACGAGCCGACCATCCTGGACGACTCTGACGACGCGGTGGGCACTGAACTGCTGGAGAGGGTGCTGAGTGGACTTCGCAGGCTCTGACATGTCGCACCGGCCGCCGACCCCGAGCGGGCGAGTGACGTCGGCGAAGATCGTTATCGCCGGTGGTTTCGGCGTCGGCAAGACGACGCTGGTCGGCTCGGTCTCGGAGATCACGCCGCTGACCACGGAGGCCATCATGACCTCCGCCGGCGTGGGCGTCGACGACACCCGGCAGGTGCCGGGCAAGACGACGACCACGGTCGCCATGGACTTCGGTCGTATCTCGATCGACCGGGACCTGATCCTGTACCTGTTCGGTACGCCGGGTCAGACGCGGTTCTGGTTCATGTGGGACGAACTGGTGCGCGGCGCGATCGGGGCCGTCGTGCTGGTGGACACCCGCCGACTGGCCGACTGCTTCGCGGCGATCGACTTCTTCGAGCACCGGCGGCTGCCGTACCTGGTGGCCATCAACTGCTTCGACGGGATGCAGTACCACGATCCGCAGGACGTCCGGGACGCGCTCGCGATCTCCCACGACGTACCGGTGGTGGCCTGCGACGCCCGGAACCGGGAGTCGACCAAGCACGTACTGATCTCGCTCGTCGAGTACGTGCTGACGATGCGGCGTACCCGCGCCGTCGCCCCGGCCTGACCGACGACGCACCGCGCCCGGTGATGGCCCTGTGGCCGTCACCGGGCGCGTTCTGCTGTCCGGGTACCGGTCCGGGCAGCACGGTGCCGGGCATGACGCTCGGTCCCAAAAGCGGCCCGTCGACGTCGGCGTCGCGGTCGGGTCATACGGCTCGCACCCACCACCCGCTCCTCGCCGGTCGCGGCCAGCAGGCCGCGACCGGGAACAGGTCGGCGCAGCTCAGGAGCGGTAGCCGGCGGAGCGGTACTCGTACTCACGGTCGTCGTCCCGGTCGCCGGTGTCGCGGGTGAAGTCCCACCCGCCCGCCGACTCCCGGCCCGGGCGACCACCCACCGCGAACCCGCCGATCTCCTGCCCACGGCGCCAACCGCGGAAGTAGCCGGTGGTGTTCTCGGCGAGGCTGGCCGCGTCCCGGACGATCCGCAGGGGACGCTCCTCGCGCAGCGGGGACCCCGGCACGAGGTTGGCCTGCGGAACCCGCTTCGGCAGGCCGGCGGTCGTCTCCGCCCCGACCTCCGGACGGGCGACCTTCTCGGCCGCCTGCCAGCCCGAGTCGGCCGTGGACGACCACTCCAGGTCGCTCTCGTCGCCGTGCCCGACGAACCAGGCGGACTTCGCCTGCGCGAAGATCAGCAGGTCACCGTCGCCCTCGTCGGAGACCGGCGGCGGTCGGTGCTCGACCGGCGGAGCCGGACGGTGCTCCACGAGCCGCTCGGTACGGGGAGCCGGCCGACCGTTGCGGGCGGCGTCCTCGCGGTCGACGAGCCGCAGCGGAGGAGTGTCCAGGTGCGGGTCGGACGACGCGGCCAGCCCGTTCCGGAGCACGCGGTCCGCCAGCGGCGGCGGCGGCTCCACCAGGCGCAGCATCGGCGGCTCCGGGGGCAGGTCGTCCGCGAGCCACGGCGGCGTGACCCGGCGCTCGGCACCGGGGTCGGTCGGGGCGTCCACGCCCCGCCCGCCGTACGAGCCGACGACCGGGTTCCTGGCCGAGCTGTCGGCCGGGTCCTCGGGGTTGTTGACCAGGGGCCAGTTGGCCCGGGACCCGGGCGCGGCCGAATCCTGGTCGGGCCGGGGGGTGGGCAACGGCACGCTGAGGTCGGTGGCGCGGAACCCGCCGGTCGGGGCGGGCGGCTCGCTGGTGACCTTGGGCCGGGGCGGGATCACGGTGCGCTGCCGCTCGGCGCGCGCGCTGTTGATGGCCGCGGTGGTCAGGGTGGGACGGAACGGCTCGCCCGCCTCGGCGGGAGGCACGCTGCCGCGCTGC
>NZ_JBFAMU010000508.1:0-3503 GCF_040656655.1 Micromonospora sp. NPDC049799 | reverse complement strand
CGCCCGGCGTGCCGGCCGTCCAGCCGTCCCGCCGGGAGCCGGCGCCCGCACAGCACGAGCAACAGGTCCTGGGCCCGTCCCCGGACCGGGTCACCCGCGCCGTACGACCAGTCCAGGTCCGTCGCGCGTAGCTCGACACCGGTCAGGTCGGTGCCGAAGAACGCGATGTTCCTCGGGCGCATCCCGGCCAGCACCATGGCGACCCGTTCCGTGGGCACCCGGCGGTCCAGCCCGGCGCCCACCGTGATGTCGAGCCCGTGGATCACGTCGTGCGCGAGGGCACCGTGGGGACCGCCCCCCGGAGGCGTCCACGGATGCGTCGCGTTGTCGCGCAGCGCGGCGAGGAGCCGTTCGGGCGGCAGTGCGGTGGCGTCCCGACGTGCGGTCCGGTCGGCCATGCGGTTGATGCTGCCGCGGGCCTTCGCCAGGTCGAGCACCGTCCGTGCCAGTGAGGTGCGGAACGGCATGGTGGTGTGGGCGACCACCTCCCGCACCCGCCAGCCGTCGCACAACGTGGGCGCGGCCCACTGCCACGGCTCCAGGCCGGCGAGCAGGTCCGCCTGGTCCCGGCGCTCCGCCGCCACCGCCGCCCGTACGTCCTCGGTCATGTCGTTTCCCTCCGGTGGACCGGGCGCGGCGTGTCCGCGCCCCCGGAAGGGATACGAGCCGCGTGCCGGAAACCCATCGGTCGTCGGTGGAGTGCGTATGGTCGAGCGGTGACCGTGGCGTCGACGGACGAGACCGTCTCCCGGCTGGAGCCGTTCCGGATCGAGTTGACCGGCTACTGCTACCGCATGCTGGGTTCCGGCTTCGAGGCCGAGGACGCGGTGCAGGAGACGCTGCTGCGGGCGTGGCGGTCGTACGACCGCTACGACGCGAGTCGGGCGTCGCTGCGGACGTGGCTCTACCGGATCGCGACGAACGTCTGCCTGGACCTGCTCCGGGGCGCCCGACGACGGGCGCTGCCGATGGATCTCGGTGCACCGGCGGTCGCCGGTCCGGGCCTCGGCGAGCCGGTGTCGGAGCGGGTCCTCGTGCAGCCGGTGCCCGAGTCGCTGGTGCTGCCCGCCGCCGCCGACCCGGCGGAGCAGGCCGTACGACGGGAGACGGTCCGCCTGGCGTTCGTCGCCGCCCTCCAGCACCTGCCGCCCCGGCAGCGGGCGGTCCTGATCCTGCGGGACGTGCTGTGCTGGACCACCGAGGAGGTGGCCGACCTGCTGGACGCCAGCCTCCCCGCGGTGACCAGCGCCCTGCAGCGGGCCCGGACCACCCTCCGGACGGTGGAGGTGCCGCCCGGAGAACCGTGGCGCCCGTCCGACCCGGACCAGCGCGACCTGCTCGCCCGCTACTGCGCGGCGTTCGAACGCCATGACGTCGCCGCCCTGGTGGCTCTGCTGCACGAGGACGCCACGATGTCGATGCCGCCGTTCCGGTGGTGGATCCGGGGCCGCGACCGGATCGCGGCGGCACTCTCCGATCCGGCGGCCTCCTGTGCGGGGGCACGTCTGGTGCCGGTGGCCGCCAACGGGTCGCCGGCGTTCTGGCAGACCCGGCCGGGCCCGGACGGGGCCCACCGTCCGTTCGGGCTGGTGCTTCTCGACGTGCAGGAGGACCTGATCACCGGCATCGCCAGCTACCTCGACACCGAGCGGCTGGTCCCGTTGTTCGACGCCCCGCCCCACCACATCGCGACGTGACCGGGCCCGGCCTTCCCGTGAAGGAAGGCCGGGCCCGTGTGCGCTCCGGTCAGCTCCGCCGAAGCGTCAGTACTCCGGCTGGGTCTGCACGTTGAATCGCGTGTAGTGGTGGGTCTTCGCCCCGGGGATGGACTCCTCGTCGATCTCCAGGACGTCGAAGCCCTTCTGGATGTCGCTGGAGTAGATGTGTCCGTTGTAGTAGTACGCCGACCAGGAGCCGCCGAGGATCCGCTGCGTGGCGGACAGCGGGCCGCGCTCCCAGTAGCCGATCTCCTTCGGGTTCGCCGAGTCGGTGAAGTCCCAGACCGAGATGCCGCCCTGGTACCACGCCTGGACCATGACGTCGCGGCCGGGCACCGGGATCAGCGAGCCGTTGTGCGCCACGCAGTTCTCGGTGCTGGCGTTCTCCCGCGGGATCTTGAAGTAGCTGCGGAAGACCAGTTTCCCGTCCACGATGTCGTAGATGGCGTCCGCGCCCCGCTTCGGCCCGATGGTCGGGTTGCAGGTCGCTCCGCTGCCGCCGCCGAGTTCGTCGGTGAAGACAACCTTGGTGCCGGTGTTGTTGAACGTCGCGGAGTGCCAGAAGGCGAAGTTCGCCGTGTCCCGCACCGAGTGGATGACGCGCGGGGCCGCCCGGTCGGAGATGTCCATCAGGATGCCGTCGCCCATGCAGGCACCGGCGGCCAGGTCCTTCTCCGGGAACACGGTGATGTCGTGGCAGCCGCTGGTGTTCGTGTACCCGCCCTCGGGGAACAGATTGGGCATGGCCACCACGGCCGCGTCGGTCGGCGACTTCACCGGCACCTCGACGATCGAGATCGAGTCGTGCGGCCGGGAACAGCCGACGTAGGTGTCACTCGGCCCGTACGAGGAGACGTAGAGGTAGAGCGACTCCTTGTCCTTCGCCGGCACCAGCGTGTGGGTGTGCGAGCCGCAGGCCGTCTGGACGGACTTGATGTACTCCGGCTTCACCGGGTTGCTGATGTCGAAGACCTTGATGCCCTCCCACTTGGTCTGGCTGGAGGGGACTCCGGTGCTCGCGCACGAGTCGTCGCTGCGGGGCGAATCGGTGGACAGGAAGAGCAGGCCACCGTGGACGGAGATGTCGTTCTGCGAGCCGGGGCAGTGCACCTGAGACATGATCTTCGGTGCGGCCGGGTTCGCGATGTTGTAGATGGTGAAACCCTCGTAGTTGCCCACATAGGCGAAGGGCCCCTGGAACGCGACGTCGGTGCCGAGCGCCGACAACGTGTCGAACGGTGCCTGCTTGGGCAGGTTGGCGATCTGCCGCAGGTTGGGGCTGCTGGAGATCTCGTCCACGGCGAGTTGGGCGGTCACACTGCCCACGTCCGCCACCTGCTCGACCTCGGCCTCGTCCGGCGCCGCCTGCGCGCCCGTCTGGGCACCGGCGACGGTCGCCACGAGGAGACCGGCGGCGGCGATGCCGGCGAGGCGCCGCCATGCCGGTTGCGGTGCGGATAATTGGATCATCGGCGAGTCCCTCCGGAAGGAGATGATGATTCACGTCACCCTAGTGGCCAGGCGATGAACATCGATGTGACCTAGGTCACACTTTGCGTCGGTCGTGAATGGATACGATCGGCCACGACCTCGACCTTCAGGGAGTGGCGGATGACCGCACGAGGCAGATGGACGCTGATCGCCGTCACACTGACGGCCCTCGTTCTCACCGTGGTCGTTGTCCTACTTCGACCCGACGACAGGGCCGCGCAGCCCGTGGCCCGGACGCCGGACGCGTCCGCCGCCGCGGACGGCCCGCCGGTGATCGTGCCCGGCCGGCCGGGG
>NZ_JBFAMU010000507.1:0-3503 GCF_040656655.1 Micromonospora sp. NPDC049799 | reverse complement strand
GCCGCCCCCGCCGGGTGTGTGCGGCCGGGGGGGGGGCCCCCCTCCTCCCCCAACCTGGTGGGTCGTGGGGCCCCCCCCCCCGCCGCCCCCCCACTACTTCATGGTTCGAGCACGATCATGGGCGCGGGGCGCGGGGCGCGGGGCGCGGGGCGCGGGGCGTACTCCTGCGGGGGTCAGGCCGGGACCGGGACGGACGTTTCGCTCTGCGCGGCGGCCTCCGCCGGCGGCGTCGCGGCCGGGCGGCGCTCCCGGATCGACCACAGCACCGACAGGGTGGCCAGCCAGACCAGGCAGGACCCCAGCATGTGCGCGCCGACCAGGATCGCGGGCAGGTCCGTGAAGTACTGCACGAACCCGACCACGCCCTGGGCCAGCTCCACCACGAGCAGCACCCCGGCCGCGCGGACCGAGTGGGCGGGCGCTCCCACCGCACGGAGGGCCAGCCACAGGGCCACGCTCAGGCCGATCAGCAGGAACACCAGGTCGGCGTGGACCTGCGAGATCGTCTCCGGGTCCAGGCCGTTGCGGACCGCGTCGGCGTCGCCTGCGTGCGGACCGCTGCCGGTCACCGCCACGCCGACGATGATCACCGCCGCGCTCGCCGCGACGGTGATCCGGACCAGTGTCCGGATCGGGGCCGGCACCAGGGAGGACGCGGGACCGTCCGGCTCGTCCACCCGGCGCCAGAGGGCGTACGAGACGAGCAGCAGCAGCATCGAGACCACGAAGTGGATGCCCACGATCGAGGGGTGGAGCTGCATCCGCACGGTGATGCCACCGATCACGGCCTGGGCGACGATGCCCAGCACGACGCCCACCGCGAGCAGCACCACGCTGCGCCGACGCGGACGGTGCAGCAGCGCCGCCAGCAGCGTCGCGCCGGCGATCAGCACCAGCACGAAGGTGAGCAGGCGGTTGCCGAACTCGATCACCCCGTGCACGCCCATCTCCGGCGTGGTGGTGTACGACTCGTCGGTGCACCGCGGCCAGGTGGGGCAGCCGAGACCGGACGCGGTCAACCGGACCGCCCCACCGGTGACGACGATCGCCACGTTCGCGACGATGTTGGCGTACGCCAGACGGCGCAGCAGCGTGGTGGAGACCGGGAACCGGACGGATGGAGTCACGGCGCAAATCCTACGCACCGTAGTGATCGAGGTTCGTACGACTCCGCGGGGGCGGTGGTTCGGATCACCGGACCCCGGGTTTGCGGGCCCCTGACGAATTACGTAACGTTGGCGTTGTGAAAAACGTGGCAGGGCTCTCGGGGCACCAGCCGACGACCGCTCCGGTCGCCGGTCAGCCCGCGTCCGCCACGGACCTCTCCACCCGCGACCGGGTCACCCGGCTGCTGCTCGAGCGGGGCGCGACCACCGCCGCGCAGCTCGGCGACGCGCTCGGGCTCAGCCCGGCCGCGATCCGCCGGCACCTCGACGCGATGCTCGCCGACGGTGACGTGGTCGCCCGCGAGCAGGCCGTGCGCGGCAGCCGCGGCCGGGGCCGCCCGGCCAAGGTGTTCGAGCTGACCGACGCCGCCCGGGGCCGCTGTGGCACCCACCACTACGACAACATGGCCACCGCCGCGCTGCGCTGGATCGCCCGCAACGGCGGTTCCGACGCGGTGGAGGCGTTCGCCACCGAGCAGGTCGCGGCCCTGGAGGCCCGCTGCCGGGCCGCCATGGAGGACGCCGGCGACGATCCCCTGGCGCGGGCGGAGGCGCTCGCGGGGGCGCTGACCGACGAGGGTTACGCTGCCAACGCGTCCACGATCGCCTCCGGCGGCCAGCTCTGCCAGCACCACTGTCCGGTGGCGCACGTGGCCGCCGAGTTCCCCCAGCTGTGCGAGGCCGAGACCACGGTGATCTCCCGTCTGGTCGGCACCCACGTGCAGCGCCTGGCCACCATCGCGCACGGCGACGGGGTGTGCACCACGCACATCCCCACCCAGCCGCGCATGTCCGGTAAGACCGTCACCACTGTGAGGACAGATAGATGACCGAGCAGATCGTCCAGCCCCTGACCCAGGAGGAGCAGCTCGCCGCCCTCGGTCGCTACGAGTACGGCTGGTCCGACCCCGACGTCGCCGGGGCGGTCGCCCAGCGCGGCCTCAACGAGGCGGTGGTGCGGGACATCTCGGCGAAGAAGAACGAGCCGGCCTGGATGCTCGACCTGCGCCTGAAGGGTCTGCGCCTGTTCGGCCGCAAGCCGATGCCGGCCTGGGGCGCGGACCTCACCGGGATCGACTTCGACAACATCAAGTACTTCGTCCGGTCCACCGAGAAGCAGGCCACCAGCTGGGAGGACCTGCCGGAGGACATCAAGAACACGTACGACCGGCTGGGCATCCCCGAGGCGGAGAAGCAGCGCCTGGTCGCCGGTGTCGCGGCGCAGTACGAGTCCGAGGTCGTCTACCACAAGATCCGCGAGGACCTCGAGGAGCAGGGCGTCCTGTTCCTGGACACCGACACCGCGCTGCGGGAGCACGAGGACGTCTTCAAGGAGTACTTCGGCACGGTGATCCCGGTCGGCGACAACAAGTTCGCCGCGCTGAACACCTCCGTGTGGTCCGGTGGCTCGTTCATCTACGTGCCGAAGGGCGTGCACGTGGAGATCCCGCTGCAGGCCTACTTCCGGATCAACACGGAGAACATGGGCCAGTTCGAGCGGACGCTGATCATCGTCGACGAGGGCGCGTACGTGCACTACGTCGAGGGCTGCACCGCGCCGCTGTACTCCTCCGACTCGCTGCACAGCGCGGTCGTGGAGATCATCGTCAAGAAGAACGCCCGCTGCCGCTACACGACGATCCAGAACTGGTCGAACAACGTCTACAACCTGGTCACCAAGCGCGCCGTCTGCCACGAGGGCGCGACCATGGAGTGGGTCGACGGCAACATCGGCTCCAAGGTCACCATGAAGTACCCGGCGGTCTACATGACCGGCGAGCACGCCAAGGGCGAGGTGCTCTCGGTGGCCATGGCCGGCGAGGGGCAGCACCAGGACGCCGGCGCCAAGATGGTGCACGCGGCTCCCCACACGAGCAGCACCATCGTGTCGAAGTCGATCGCCCGGGGCGGCGGCCGCACCTCGTACCGGGGCCTGGTGCAGGTGCTGGAGGGCTCGCACAGCAGCCGGAGCACCGTGAAGTGCGACGCGCTGCTGGTCGACACCATCTCGCGCTCGGACACCTACCCGTACGTCGACATCCGCGAGGACGACGTGTCGATGGGGCACGAGGCGACCGTCTCCAAGATCAGCGACGACCAGCTCTTCTACCTGATGAGCCGGGGCCTGAGCGAGGACGAGGCGATGGCGATGATCGTCCGCGGCTTCATCGAGCCGATCGCCAAGGAGCTCCCGATGGAGTACGCCCTGGAGCTCAACCGCCTGATCGAGCTGCAGATGGAGGGCGCGGTCGGCTGACGCCGCCCGTCCCGCGCGGCGGGGCGGCCCCGCCCGCCCCGCGCGCCCCGCCCCCACCACCCGCCGGCGTTGCCAAAAGA
>NZ_JBFAMU010000506.1:0-3508 GCF_040656655.1 Micromonospora sp. NPDC049799 | reverse complement strand
CCATGCCGGACGTGCACTGGGGTTACGGCCGCGCCGACCGCCGTCCCGCCGCCTCCGCCCGGTGGCGCCGGCTTCACCTCCCGGTACGGGCTGGTGCGTCCCCGTGACGGCCGCTACCTGGCGGGCGTCTGCGCGGCGATCGGCCGGGCCACCAACACCGACCCGGTGGTGTGGCGCGTGCTCCTGGCGGTGCTGGGCTTCTTCGGCGGCATCGGCATCCTGGTCTACGTCACCGCCTGGCTGATCATCCCCGGCGAGGGCGACAGCGCCTCGCCGGTCGAGTCGATGCTGGGTCGGGGCCGGTCCAGCATGTCGCCGGTCACCGTGATCGTGCTCAGCATCCTGGTCGCGGTCAGCTTCGCGTACATCGTCACCGACGCCTTCCGCGCGCTGCTGCTGGGCGCGACGATCCTGGTGGGCGGCTCGCTGCTGCTCAACCGTGAGAACCGCGACCGGCAGCCCGGCCCGCCGGCCGGCGCCGTGCCTCCGGGGCCCGCCGCCGCACCTCCGGGTCCGGTCCCCCCGGTCACCTATCCCGGCCCGGCCGCCGCGCCGCCGCCAGCCGCCGCACCCGCCACCCCGTGGGCGTACGCCGACCCGCTCGCCGCCCCGGCCGTGCCCGCACCGCCGACGGTCCCTGGTACGCCGACCGAGCCGACCGCCGAACTGCCGGCCCAGCCCACGCCTGCCGCTCCGCCCGGCGCACCGACCCCCGGCTGGCCGGCGCCGGCCTTCCCCACCTCCGGCTGGCCCGCGCCACCGGTCACCGGCACACCCGTCGTTCCCCCCGTGAGCGCTCCCCCGGCCCGCTCCGGCTACCAGCCACCGTTCGCCCCGTACGGGCCGTACGCCGGGCGACCGGTCCCGCCACCACCGCCACCACCGGTCAAGCCGCCGAAGCGGCCCCGGGAACGGTCGCCGCTGGGTGCGGTCACCTTCTCGCTGATCTTCCTCGCCCTGGGCACGGTGGCCGTTCTCGATCTCCTGCACGTCTTCGACATGGGTGCCTCGGCGTACTTCGCGGCGGCCCTGGCCACCATCGGGCTGGGCCTGCTGGTCGGCACCTGGTTCGGTCGGGCACGCTGGCTGATCGCGCTGGGCCTGGTCACGTCCGCCGCCCTGGCCGTGGCCACCGTGGCCGAGTCGTACGACCGGATCCGGGGCGTGGACGGCGCGGTGACCTGGGCACCGACCAGCCACACCGAGCTGGCCACCCGGTACGAGAACAGCTTCGGCGACGCGGTCCTGGACCTGCGCGCCGTCGACTTCGACAAGAAGACCACCGAGATCACCGTCGCGATCAACTTCGGCGAGGCGACCGTGGTGGTGCCTCCGAACGTCGACGTGACCACGCTGGCCGACGTCAACGCCGGGGACGCGACCGTCTTCGGCCGGCGCTACGGCACGCTGGACGACCGCGCGGGTGGGGTGGACGGGCCCCTGCGGGAGACCACCGACCTGGGCGCGGACGGCGCCGGCGGTGGCACACTCCGCCTGCTCATCCACGTCAACGCCGGCAATCTGGAGGTGACCCGGTGAACCCCGCGGTCGCGAACGAAGGAGACGACCCCGTGAGGGCCCACCGCACCGACCTCGTGTCCCTCGCCTTCGGCCTGCTCTTCCTCGGGTTCGCCGTCTGGTGGCTGGTGGCCCAGATCCTGGGGCTCGTCCTGCCGCCGGTCGGCTGGTTCCTGGCCGGCGCCCTGCTCGTGGTCGGTGTGCTGGGGCTGGTGGGGGCGCTGCGGTCGGCGCGGCGGGCGGTGGGGCCGCCGTCCGGCGACACGCCGGCTCCGGGCACCGACGAGTGGCCCTCGCAGGCCGTCACCGACCACGACGACCGGGCGGACGAGTGGCCCACCGAGGCGGTCACGGACCGCGACGAACGGGCCGACGAGTGGCCCACGGACCGCGACGAACGGACCGACGAGCGGCCCATCCTGCCGTCCGCCGACGACCGGGAACGTCCCCCGGGCTGACCTGCGGCGGTGCCGACCCCCGCCGAAGCCGCCTATGCTGGCCGGTGGAGACCCGCCTCCGCCGGCCCGGCCCGCGCCGCCGGGCCGCCTCCGGCGCAGCGACGCCGGTCGGGGCGGTCCCGCCGCGATCTCGTCCCCATTTCGTCAGGAGCCCGACCGACATGACGCAGTCCCCCGCCGTGCGCACCTCCGGCCGGTCCGGTCCGGTCCGCATCGGCGAGCGAGCCGCCCGCACCCTCGTCGCCGAGCTCGCCCGGATGAACGACCCGAAGTCCGCCCTGCTGGTCGGCGCGACCCCGGAGTCCGCGGTGCTCGCCGCGGCGATCGACGGGCTGCTGCCCGGCGACACGCTCACCCTCGTGCCGGCCGCCTCGACCGACGCCCGGCTGCTCCGGGAGCACGTCACGGCGCAGGGACGCTGGGTCGCCGACCGGGTCCGGGTGGTCGACACCCTCGCCGAGGCGGAGCCCGCCGCGGTGGTGGTCGCGGGCGAGCCGTTCACCGGCACACCCGAGGAGACCCGCGCGGTCGTGGAGGAGCTGGCGAAGTACCTCACCGGCGGCGCCGTGCTGAGCGTCGCGACGACGGCCACGCCCGGGCGTACCGCCGGAGCGGCGGCCGAGCTGGATCGGCAGGGGGCGCTCTACGGGGTCGGCAGTGACCTGGTGCTGCGCAACACGCCGCCGCTGCGGGTGCACCGGCTCCGCTTCACCCCGGCCGACGCCGCCGCGGCCGACCGGCTCGCCCCGGCGTACCGCCCGTCGAGCGTCCCGCTGACCCGCGGCATGCACATCGACTCGAACGGGGTGGCCGCCGCCGGCATCACGCTCGGGCTGGCCGCGCTGGCCCGGCTGACCCGACCGAGCTCGAAGCTGTGGCTGCTTCCGGCGCTGGCCGCCGCCCCGGTGGCCGCCTTCTTCCGCGACCCGCAGCGGGACGTGCCGGAGGACCCGTCGGCCGTGGTCGCGTCGGCGGACGGCCAGGTGCTGTCGGTGCAGCGGTTGCACGACGAGCGTTTCGGCGACGGTGAGTGGTTGCGGATCGCGGTCTTCCTGTCGGTGCTCGACGTGCACGTCAACCGTGCTCCGGTGGCCGGCAAGGTGGTCGACTACTTCGTGGCCGACGGTGGCTTCGTCAACGCGATGAAGCCGGACGCCGAGCACAACGTGGCGGCGTACACGGTGCTGGACACCGCGCGCGGCACGGTGGTCGTGGCGCAGCGCACCGGGCTGATCGCCCGGCGGATCGTGCAGCGGGCGCCGATCGGCGCCCTGCTGGCGAAGGGCGAGCGCTTCGGCCTCATCCGGTTCGGCTCGCGCACCGACGTCTACCTGCCCGCCGAGGCGGCGGAGCCGCTGGTCGGCCCCGGCGACAAGGTGGTCGGTGGTTCGACCGTCATCGCCCGCTGGCGCTGAGGTCCGCGGACGGAGAAGGGGGGGCGGGGGGGGGGCGGCGGCCCGCAATGCGTGCGGGGGGCGGGGGTGGGGGGGGGGGCGAGGCCGGGCGCCCGGGGGCGGGACCGGTAGGCCGGC
>NZ_JBFAMU010000505.1:0-3537 GCF_040656655.1 Micromonospora sp. NPDC049799 | reverse complement strand
AGACCAGCTCCCCCACCCGCAGGCCCAGGTCGGCCAGCAGCGCGATGGTGGCGCGGTTGCGGGCGGCGGTGGGGCCGGTGTCGGCCTCGGCGGCGGCGAGCAGCGCGTCCACCTCGTCCGGGGTGAGCCCCACCGTCGCCGAGTGGTCCCGGTCGATGCGCGGTCGGTCCGCGCCGGCCACCGGGTTGGCGTCGACCGCCCGCAGCTTGACCAGGAAGTCGTACCAGCTGGACAGCGCGGACAGGCGGCGCGCCACGGTGGCCGGGGTCAACGGTCGGCCGCTGCGCACCGCGAGGGTCGACTCCAGCGTGCGGGCGTACTCGTTGACGTGCAGGAAGTTCGCCCACAGGGGATCGAGGTCCCGGGCCGCGCACCAGGCGAGCCAGCCCGCGACGTCCCGCCGGTACGCGTCGCGGGTGTGCACCGAGAGTCGCCGGTTGCGCAGCCACGCCTCGGTGAAGTCGGTCGGTCCGGCGGGCAGGGCCGGGCGGGCCGACGGACGGGACCGCACCGGAGCGTCCGAGGAGAGCATGTGAAAAAGGTTCTCAGCTCCGGGTCGGAAACCCGTGGAGGCGCGCCCGACCGGCCGACGGGTACGGTCGGGCGGTGCGTGCGAGTCGGCTGGTGTCCCTGCTGCTGCTCCTGCAGACCCGGGGCCGGATGACCGCCCAGGAGTTGAGCGCCGCCCTGGAGGTGTCGATCCGCACCATCTACCGGGACGTCGAGTCGCTCTCCGCCGCCGGGGTGCCGGTGTACGCCGAGCGCGGCCCGGACGGCGGCTACCAGCTCCTGGACGGCTACCGCACCCGGCTGACCGGGATGACCGCCGGTGAGGCCGAGGCGCTGTTCCTGGCCGGCGTCCCCGGCCCGGCGGCCGAGCTCGGCCTCGGGACCCTCCTGGCCGCCGCCGAGCTGAAGCTGCGGGCCGCGTTGCCGGGGGAACTGGCCGACCGGGGCGGGCGGATCCGGCAGCGGTTCCACCTCGACGCGCCCAGCTGGTTCCGCGAGCCGGAGCCGACGCCGCACCTGGCCGCCCTGGCCGGGGCGGTGTGGGAGGACCGGCGGGTCCGGGTGCGCTACCAGCGGTGGAAGCAGCCGCGCGAGGTCGTCCGGGAGCTCGCCCCGCTGGGTGTCGTGCTCAAGGCGGGACGGTGGTATCTGGTCGCCGACGCCGGCGGACAGGTACGCACCTACCGGGTCGCCGCGATCCTGGACCTGGCCGTCCTCGACGAGTGGTTCGAGCGCCCGGCCGACTTCGACCTGGCCCGCTGTTGGCAGGAGCACGCCGAGGTGTACGAGCGCGGCGTGTACCGCGCCGAGGCACACGTGCGGATGACGGTGGCGGCGCTGGAACTGGCCACGCACGTCTTCCCCCCGGCGATGAGCCGGGCGGCCCGCGCGGCGGCGGGTGAGCCGGACGACCAGGGCTGGCTGCCGACGACGGTGCCGATCGAGTCGGTGCGGCACGGCCACGTCGAGCTGCTCAAGCTCGGTGCCGAGGTGGAGGTGCTCGCCCCCGCCGAGCTACGGGACCTGTTCCGGGGCACGGCGAGGGCCCTGGCGGCGCTGTACCCGACGTGACGACGCGCCCGCGGGACCGGTGCGACGTCCCGCGGGCGCGGTCCGCTCAGGCGTGGATCTCCCTGCGTCCGTTGCCGTTGCCGTTGCCGCCGGCGGTGACGGTGACCCGGCGGGGCTTCGCCCGCTCGGCCACCGGGATCCGCAGCGTCAGGACGCCGTTGTCGTAGCCCGCCTCGAGCTTGTCGGTGTCGAGGGTGTCGCCGAGGAAGAGCTGGCGGGTGAAGGTGCCCATCGGACGCTCGGCGGCGACGAGCTCGACGCGGTCACCGGTGGGCCGGCGGCGCTCGGCGCGGACGGTCAGCACGTTGCGCTCCACCGTGCAGTCGATGCTGTCGGGGTCGACGCCGGGCAGGTCGAACGCGGCGTAGAAGTGTTCGCCGTCGCGGTAGGCGTCCAGGTGCATCATCGCCGGTCGGGTCGCGGTGCCGAAGAACTGCTCGGCGAGCCGGTCGATCTCACGGAACGGGTCGGTACGCATCAGCATGGTCGTGCCTCCTCGGGTCTCCTGGCCGAAGGTCTCGGGTTGAGTCGAGACGACTCAACTTCCTCTTCAGTATTTAGCGCGCCCCGGCGCGGTCGCCAACCCCGACGCCCGTACTCACGCGTCGGCGCCCGCGACGGCCGGTCGCGGGCGCCGGGTCGGCCGGGCCGGGGTCAGCGGCGGGTGGGCAGGATCGGGATGAGGACGGCCGCGACCGCCAGGTGCATGGCCCCGAGGGCGAGCTTGGCGCCGGTGGAGGCGTCGGCCCCGAAGAGGGGCAACAGCGACACCACGGCCACCACCGCGGCGAGGACGGTCCAGATGAGCGTCGCCCGGTGACCGGCGAAGCGCTCGAGGACGACAAGCGCCGCCCAGCCCACCAGCGACGCGCCGAGGGAGAACACGACGACCGGCGCCAGCCCGACCTCCATCGCGGGACGGCCGGGGGTTGTCACCGTCCAGTCCACTCCGGCGACGGCCCCGATCACCCAGATCAGGGCGCAGGTCGCGACGGCGGCGAGGACGCCCAGGGCACGCCGGCGGACGGACGAGGTGGTGGTGGTGGGCTGCGCGGTCGCGCTCATGGTTGCTCCTCGGTCGCGGGTTCGACGAGAGCGACCGTAGCAGATAGTCCCGATCGAAACCATCTCCTGCGGGATCAACACCCGGGGCGGCTGCCCGGACCGCACGGCCCGGCGCCGGAGAGTCGCCCGGCGACGAGGTTCTCCAGTGACCGCAGCAGCGCCTCCCGCTGCGCCGGCGGCAGGCCGGCGAGCACGTCCTGCTGGATCCGCGCGGCGATCTCCTGGGCCCGATCGAGCACCACGACGCCCTGCCCGGTCACCTCCACCAGGCGTGCCCGGCGGTCGGTGGGCGACGGGCGGCGGCGGGCCAACCCGGCGGCCTCCAACTGGTCGAGCGTCACGACCATGGTGGTCTTGTCGATGCCGCAGGCCTCGCCGATCTGCCGCTGGGTGAGATCCCCCGCCCGGGCCCGCAGCAGGACGTGGTGCGCCCGGGGCGAGATGCCCAGCTCCGCCAGCCCGGCGGCGTGCTCGGCCAGCAGGGCATGGCTGGCCGAGGCGAGCAGGAACATCAGGTCGGGAGCGCCGCCCGGCGAGCACGAGGACATTCCCCGAGGTTAACAACCGTTTGGAACGGGATCGTCTCCGCGTGGAGGATCAGCCGGTCCGCCAGTAGACCCCCTGCTCCCGACTCAGCAGGTGTTCGTCGACCAGGTACCGCCGCAGCGTCACGTGGTCCGACCCGCCGCCGGCACACCAGGCGCGCAGCGTCTCGTCGACGGCGCGCTCCGGATACCGCACCCCGGGCTCGAACGCGGCGGCGATGTGCACCAGCAGGACCCGACGTCGGCCCCGCTGCGCCGGCAGCCCGACCAGGACGCCGTCGCGCACGAAGGTCCGCAGCACCCGCTCCCCCGCGTCGACCGGCCCGTCAGCCGGCATCGACGGCGG
>NZ_JBFAMU010000504.1:0-3551 GCF_040656655.1 Micromonospora sp. NPDC049799 | reverse complement strand
GTCCGGCGGCTCCTCGGCGCGGCGGGCGGCGGGTACGGCCGTGGGGGGCACGTGACCGTCGGCGGCCTCGCGGTCGGCACCGGCCGCCTGGTTCGGGCGGGTCACCCGCAGTCGGCGGAACATGTCCATGGCTCTCCCCGAGGTCGGGGCGCGGTGACCGCCACTCCGGCGTGGCGGTCCCGGTCGCGCTGACGATGCGTGAGCACTCAAGCGCAGCATGTACCGGGGTGGGGGCGTGAAGGAAGTACCCAATCGTCCGTATCCGTGGAGTCCCTCCGTTGCCTCGGAGTGTCCAGGCCGACACGCCGCCGGTGAACCGGGCGTCACCTGTGGCGCGGACGCCGACCATGGCCGCAGCGCGGTGGTCGCGTCGTGCTCCGGAGGGTCGGTGCCCGTCGGCGAGGAACCAGCCTGCGAGCCGAGCCCTGCCTCACGACGGTCACTTGAGGTAGCGAACGTGGCTGATCACTCAGTGTGACTAGGCGTCTCTCCCCGCGCTCGCCCCTCGCGCCCACTTTGCTCTGCACCCTGGTATGCACCACGGCGCTGAGCTGCTGTTGCGTGCGTCGCCGCCGACTCCGGTGCCGCCTACGCGAGTACAGAGGGTAAGTGGCGCGTATCAGGGTGCAGAGCAAAGTGGCGGGAGCGGATGGTTGACCCGGGAGCTCTTCTCACCCTTCGTGACGGCGGGCGGGCGGCGGCCGTCGCCCCTCGCCCCGGCGGTCGCCGGCCCGGTGCCGTTCCGCGTCAGCCCGGTCGGGTGGCGGGGTGCTCCGGTTGGCAGACCGGGCACCAGTAGGTCACGCGCTCGCCCAACTCCTCCTTGCGGATCGCGGTGCCGCAGCGGCGGCAGGGCTGGGCCCGGCGGCCGTACACGTAGCTGGTCCGGCCCCGGTGCAGGGACCCGGTGGTGCTCTGCGTCCACCGGCCCCGGTTGGCGGCCAGCAGCTTCTGCGCCAGGGTCACCGTGCCGGCGAGGTCCGGGACCGCACCGACCGGCGTCCACGGCGAGATGCCGCGCAGGAACAGCACCTCGCACTTGTACAGGTTGCCGACCCCGGCCAGGTTGCGCTGGTCGAGCAGCGCCTCGCCGATGGTGGTGTCCGGGTGGGCGGCCAGCCGGCGTACCGCCTCGTCTGCGTCCCAGTCCGGGCCGAGCAGGTCCGGCCCAAGATGGCCGACGAGGGTGTGCTCCTCGGCCGTCGGCACCAGGGCCAGCTCGTGCAGGTGGTAGCCGACGGCGACCGCCGTCGCGCTGCGCAGGACCACGCGGATCAGGTGCGCCGGGCGGGCGGACCAGCGCTCACCCGAGGCGTACGCCCGCCAGGCCCCCTCCATCCGCAGGTGCGAGTGCAGGGTCCGCTGCTCGGCCGTCTCCGGGGCGGCGAGGCGCAGGAGCAGGTGCTTGCCGCGGCTCGCCGATTCGCGCACCGTCCAGCCGGCGAGGTCGGTGGCGGCGAGCTGGGGCACCCGGAAGTCGCTGCCGGTGAGCCGTACGCCGGCGAGCGCCCGGTGCAGGACGCGGGCGGTGTTCCAGACGGTGTCGCCTTCGGGCACCTCGCCATTCTCCCTCCCGCGAGCCATATTCGCATGTGTCGCTATTTGTACCGAGGTTCCCCTCGAACTACCGACAACGGCACTATCAGGGAGTTCTGAGGAGAATGCCCATGAGTCGTACCCGACGACCTGTTCGCCCCGCCGGCCTCGCCGCCATCCTCGCTCTCGCCCTGCTCCCACTCGCCGCGCCCGGCGCGCCCGCCTCGGCCGCCCCCGCCGGTGTCGACCCGTGGGCCACCGATCTCTCCGTCGTCGACGCCGACGACGTCAACGTCCGCCACACCCGTGCCGGGCTCCGCCTGGCCGATCTCCGGCCCGCGTCGACCCCCGCGGGGCGCAGCCCGCACAGCGCGGTGGCCGAGGGGCTGTTCGTCGCCGCCCCGTACCGCCTCGCCCGGCCCGCCACCCGGGTCCGCGCCGAGGTCACGGCCCGCGTACCGGACGGCGCCACCGTGGAGGCCCAGGTACGCGGTTGGCGGGCCACCGGCTGGACCGAGTGGCGGACGGCCACGACGGGTGCCGTCTTCGACCGGCCGGTCACCCGGGTCCAGCTCCGCGTGGTGCTCACCGCCGCCGCCGGGGCCACCGCGCAGGTACGCGCCGTACGCCTCACCGCCGACAGCGCCGCCGTCGCACCCACCGCCGTCTCCGGCGCCACGCCCGGCCTGGTGTACCGGGTGTACGCCACCCGGGTCGGTCTGGTCGGCGGGCTGACGGCCAACGGGCACACCATCGTGCCGCGCGACCACTTCGTGGCGCTGCCGTCCCGGCGCGGCCTGGCACCGCTCAACACCGGCGACTACACGGTACGGGTCTGCACCACCACCGGCAGCCGGTGCGAGTACGCCCCGGTCTGGGACGTCGGCCCCTGGAACACCCGGGACGACTACTGGAACATCAGCGCCGTCCGGGAGAACTGGAAGGACCTGCCGCAGGGCCGGCCCGAGGCGCAGGCGGCCTACCAGTACGGCTACAACGGCGGGCGGGACCAGTTCGGCCGGACCGTGCTCAACCCGGCGGGCATCGACCTCGCCGACGGCACCTTCTGGGACGGGTTGCGGCTCACCGACAACGCCTGGGTCGACGTGGCGTACCTGTGGACCGGTGCGGGCCCGCGCGGCGTGGTCGGCGACGGCCCGCTGAACATCCGCACCGGCGCCAGCACCGCGTACGCGACCCGTGGGCTCGCCGCCCGGTACGCGCACGTGCCGATCCAGTGCTACGTGATCGGGCAGTCCGTCGCCGGCCCGTACCGGACGACCAGCCGTTGGAACCGGCTCGCCACCGGGCAGTTCGTCAGCCACGCGTACATCTCGGCGGTGTACGGCGGCACGGTGCCGGTCTGCTGACCGCGTCAGACGCGCTCGTCGGGGCGGGCCGGGCGGACCATGTCCTGGTAGCGGGGGTGGCTCGCGCCGTAGACCGCGAAGTTGAGGCGGGCGTGGGTCAGGCTGAGGTCACCGTTCGGGCCGCCGCGCACCGCGTCGGCGTCGGTGTCGCCCTGGCCGTCGTCGGTCCAGAAGCACACCGGGCACGTGCCACCCCCGGTCCGCGCGCCGCAGCAGGGACAGGGCACCGGAACCCATCGCTCACCCACCCCGGCAGCATTCCACAGTTCGTCGGGGGGTGCGGGTCCGGGAGCCGCACCGTTTCAGCCCTCGGTCCGAAGGGGATCAGCCGGCCACCACCCGCACCAGATCGCCGGGCGACGCGTCCAGCACGTCCACCGCCCGGCCCCGGTTCACCGCGACCGCCACCAGTCCGGCCGAGTCCGAATGCACCACCAGGGCGCCCGGTGCGGCGTCGCCGAACGTCCGCCCGCGTACCGCCGGCCGGTCGTTGACCCGCACCCGGTGCGGCAGCGGGTCCAGCAGGGAGGCCGGGGCGGCGAGCTGCACGTTGCCGAAGTGGTCCACGGTGAGCACCTCGGCGGTGAACCCGTCCGCCGACGGCCGGACCACCGGCGCCGGCGTCCGCACCAGGCTGCCCGGGTC
>NZ_JBFAMU010000503.1:0-3555 GCF_040656655.1 Micromonospora sp. NPDC049799 | reverse complement strand
AGGCGCGGCGCTGGGCCGGTGTGGGCATCGGCCTGGCGACGGCGCTCAAGCTCTTCCCGGTCCCGCGCCGTCGACCCGCGCGACCACCACCGTGGCCCAGCCCTCGCCGACCGTACGCACGTCCGGCTTCTTCCCGTCGGCCGGCCTGCCCCGATCCTCGGCGGGCCGCGCCTCGTCCTTCTCCTCGGTCACCGTCACGCCCGGCGGCGGGTTGAAGGTGAACTGGTCGGCGTCCGGCCGGGCGTACGAGATCTGGGTGAAGGCCATCTCGAACGCCGGGGAGTCGCTGCCGTCGGCGAACACCTCGAACCGCAGCGGCACGTGCTCGCGGGCGTCGATGGCGATGCGGACCTGGTTGACCAGCGAGGCGGCGTCGCGCGGGGCGAGCACCAGCTCGTACGCGTCCCGCCCGGCCACCCGGGCGGCCCGGCCGACGCTCACCTCGGTGCTCGGGTCGATCGCCGCGAGCGCCCGGTCGGCCGCCTCCTGCGGCGTCGCCGGCAGCTCGGGGGCCGACTCGCGTCCGGCCTCGGCGGGCAGCACGCGGTGGGTGGCGGTGTTGGTCCGGCTGTTCCAGGTCCACACGTCCCGGCCGTTGCGGACGATGTCCTGCTCGCCGAGGGTGTCGAGCAGGGCGACGCGCTGCTTGTCCGGCCCGGAGTGCCACACCCGCAGGGTGTGCGTACCGGTCAGCAGGGTGGTCAGCTCGTTGCCGCCGACCAGCCCGACCAGCGGCGGCAGGCCGAGGTCGGCGCGCTGGACGACCGTGCCGGACAACCCGTCGAGGCGGGACGTCTGCAGGTCGACCAGGAGCTGGGCGGCGGTCCGGGGCGGCAGGCTCGGCTCGGCCTGGGCGGCGAACGTGCCGATCGCGGCACCTCCGCCCACGACGGTCACGGCGGCGGTCAGTGGGACCAGCCAGCGCAGGACGGGACGGCTCTTCAGGACGGACATGTGGGCACCTCCTGGGACACATCCTGCCTGGTCCACGCTGTGAAGGTGCTGAGGAACTCCCCTACGGGTGCGAGCGTAGGGGTGGCACTCTTGACCCCGTGCGGTTGCTGGTGGTGGAGGACGAGTCCCGGTTGGCGTCGGCGCTGCAACGTGGGCTGGCGGCCGAGGGGTTCGCGGTGGACGTCGCGGCGAGCGGCCCGGCCGGGCTGGACGCCGCCCGACACGGCGGCTACGACGCGATGATCCTCGACGTGATGCTGCCCGGCCTCTCCGGTTACGAGGTGGTCCGCCGGCTGCGCGCCGAGGAGCACTGGCTGCCGGTGCTCATGCTCTCGGCCAAGGACGGCGAGTACGACCAGGCGGACGGGCTGGACTGCGGCGCCGACGACTACCTCACCAAGCCCTTCTCGTACGTGGTGCTGCTGGCCCGGCTGCGGGCGCTGCTGCGGCGCGGCGCTCCCGAGCGCCCGACCGTGCTGACCGTCGGGGACCTGCGGCTGGATCCCGCCCGGCGGCGGGTGACCCGGGCGGACGCCGAGGTGGCCCTGACCGCGCGGGAGTTCGCGCTGCTGGACTACCTGATGCGGCGCGCCGGTGAGGTCGTGTCGAAGACCGAGCTGCTGGACCACGTGTGGGACGCCGGGATGGAGACCGCCCCGAACGCCGTCGAGGTCTACGTCGGCTACCTGCGACGCAAGATCGGCCGCGAGCGGTTGGAGACCGTGCGCGGCGCCGGCTACCGGCTCGCTACGTGAGCGCGAGGAGTGAGCCGGTGTTGCGAGCCCCGCAGCCGCGAGCCAAGGCGGTGCCGTGAGTCCCGGCATCCCGCCGGGGCCGGTGCGCCGGCCGTGGCGGCGGCTGCGGGCCGCGCTCGGCCTGCGGGGCCGCCTCATGGTGATCGGTGTGCTCGGTGTGTCGGTCGGCCTGGCCGTCGGTGGGCTGGTGCTGCTCGGCGTGCTCACCTGGTCCCTGCACCGCACCGTCGACACCGAGGCGTTCCGCACCGCCGACGCGGTGGCCCTGCTGGCCGCCGAGGACGCCCTGCCCGACCCGCTGCCGGTCGCCGGAGGGCAGGTCCGGGTGCAGGTCGTCGACGCGCAGGGCCGCGTCCGGGCCGCCTCGATCGACGCCGACCGGCTGGTGCCGATGGTCCGGCCGGATCAGGTCGATCGGGACGCCCCGACCCGGCTGACCGTGTCGGGGGAGCGGGTCGGCCTGACCGGGCCGGTCCGGGTCGTCGCCGTGCCGGCGGGCACCGCCGAGGACCCGCTCACCGTCCTGGTCGCCCGGTCGCTCGGCGACGTCCGGCAGAGCGCGCACGTGGTCCGGACCATCCTGCTGGTCAGCTTCCCGCTGCTGGTGGCCGTGCTCGCGGCGGTCGCCTGGCGGGTGGTGGGCGCGACCCTGCGCCCGGTCGAGGCGTTGCGCCGGGGTGCCGAGGAGATCACCGGCCGGGACGGGAGCGGGCGGCTGCCGGTACCGGCGTCGCAGGACGAGATCCACCGGCTGGCGGTCACCCTGAACGACATGCTGGACCGGTTGCGCTCCGGCCGGGACCGGCAGCGGGCCTTCGTCGCCGACGCCGCGCACGAGCTGCGCAGCCCGCTGACCAACATGCGGACGGAGCTGGAGGTCGCGCAGCGGTTGGCGGACCGCACCGACTGGCCGGCGGTGTCGGTGAACCTGCTGACCGACGTGGAACGGCTCAGCCGGTTGGTGGACGACCTGCTGCTGCTCGCCCGCACCGACGAGGCGCCCGCCGTCCGGTCGGCCGGGCCGGTGGAGCTGGGCGGGCTGCTCGCCTCGGTGGCCGCCCGGTACCCGTCGCCGCCGGTGCGCCTGGTCGCCCCGGCCGCTCCGGCGTGGACGGTGGGGGACCCCGACGAGCTGCGCCGCATCCTCACCAACCTGGTGGACAACGCGGTCCGGCACGCGCGCACCGAGGTGGTGCTGGCGGCCGAGCCGGGTACGGGGGAGGGCGGCGTCGGGGCGTACCACCGGGTGACGGTGACCGACGACGGGCCCGGCATCCCCACCGCGGACCGGGAGCGGGTCTTCGGCCGGTTCACCCGGCTCGACCCGGGCCGGGACCGCGACGTGGGCGGCGCAGGGCTGGGCCTGGCCATCGTGCGGGAGCTGACCCGCCGGGCGGGCGGCCGGATCCACCTCGCCGACGCCGATCCGCCTCCGGGCCTGCGGGTGGAGGTGCTGCTGCCGGTCCTGCCCGGCGAGGAGCCGGACGGTGATCGTCTGCGCGTGACCGGTCCGACGATCGGCGTGTCGGACCGCTGAGGCGCAGACGATCACCGGTCGGTCAACGGCGCTTCGTGCAGACCGCCTTGCTGGTGGCGATCGTGTCGGCGGACCAGACCACCCCCACCGTGAAGCAGTAGTCGGTGCTGCGGTTGAGGTTGTAGGCGATGAACTCGGTGGTGCCGGCGGGCAGGTTGGCGAAGGCGTTCGGCGTCTGGCCGGCCCGGCCCCCGGAGATGACCACCGGCCCCTCACCGCCGGCCGGGTACGTCCAGCGCAGCACGACGCTGTCCCGGTTGTCCCGCAGGGCGAGCGCGCCGGGTGGGGTGCCCGGCGGGGCGGGGGCGC
>NZ_JBFAMU010000502.1:0-3568 GCF_040656655.1 Micromonospora sp. NPDC049799 | reverse complement strand
CGCCAAGGCCGCGCCCGCCAAGCCCGCGCCCGCGAAGGCGGCCCCGGCCAAGCCCGCCGCGAAGCAGACCGCCCCGACCGCCGGTGGTCCGCAGACCACCCCGCTGCGCGGTGTCGCCGCGAAGATCGTCCAGAACATGGACGCCTCGCTGAGCGTGCCCACCGCCACCAGCGTGCGCGCCGTCCCGGCCAAGCTGCTGGTCGACAACCGCATCGTCGTCAACAACCACCTCGCGCGGGGCCGCGGCGGCAAGGTCAGCTTCACCCACCTGATCGGGTACGCGCTGGTCCGGGCCCTGGTCGCCCACCCGGAGATGAACAACTCCTACGCGGAGGTCGACGGCAAGCCGGCGATGATCCGCCCGGAGCACGTCAACCTGGGCATCGCCATCGACCTCACCAAGCCGGACGGCACCCGCAACCTCGTGGTCCCGTCCATCAAGGCCTGCGAGCAGATGGACTTCCGGCAGTTCTGGCAGGCGTACGAGGACGTGGTCCGGCGCGCCCGTCGCAACGAGCTGACCATGGAGGACTACTCCGGCACCACGATCTCGCTGACCAACCCCGGAGGCATCGGCACGGTGCACTCGATGCCCCGCCTGATGCAGGGGCAGAGCGCGATCATCGGCGTCGGCGCCATGGAGTACCCGGCCCCCTACCAGGGCATGTCCGAGGCCACCCTCGCCGACCTGGCGGTCAGCAAGGTCATCACGCTGACCAGCACGTACGACCACCGGATCATCCAGGGCGCGCAGTCCGGCGAGTTCCTCAAGGTCATGCACGAGCTGCTGCTGGGCGAGCACGGCTTCTACGACCAGATCTTCACGTCGCTGCGCATCCCGTACGAGCCGGTGCGCTGGATGCGGGACGTGGCGATCAACAACGAGGGCCAGATCAACAAGACGGCCCGGGTGCACGAGCTGATCCACGCGTACCGGGTGCGCGGCCACCTGATGGCCGACACCGATCCGCTGGAGTTCAAGATCCGTAAGCACCCGGACCTGGACGTCCTCCAGCACGGGCTGACCCTGTGGGACCTGGACCGCGAGTTCCCCGTGAACGGCTTCGCCGGCAAGCAGCGGATGAAGCTGCGCGAGATCCTCGGCGTGCTGCGCGACTCGTACTGCCGCCGGGTCGGCATCGAGTACATGCACATCCAGGACCCGGAGGAGCGGCGCTGGATCCAGGAGCGGATCGAGCGCAAGTACGAGAAGCCGTCGGCCGACGAGCAGAAGCACGTCCTCAACCGGCTCAACGCCGCCGAGGCGTTCGAGACCTTCCTGCAGACCAAGTACGTCGGGCAGAAGCGCTTCTCGCTGGAGGGTGGGGAGTCGCTGATCCCGCTGCTCGGCGAGGTGCTGGAGGCCTCCGCCGAGGGCGGGCTGGACGAGGTCGTCATCGGCATGGCCCACCGGGGCCGGCTCAACGTGCTGGCGAACATCGTCGGCAAGCCGTACGAGAAGATCTTCTCGGAGTTCGAGGGGCACCTGGACCCGCGCTCGACGCAGGGCTCCGGCGACGTGAAGTACCACCTCGGCCAGAACGGCAAGTTCACCACCCCGGACGGGGAGCACGCGGTCAAGGTCTCCCTGGTGGCGAACCCGTCGCACCTGGAGGCCGTCGACCCGGTGCTGGAGGGCATCGTCCGGGCCAAGCAGGACCGGATCGACCTCAAGCTGGAGGGCTACACCGTGCTGCCGCTGGCGGTGCACGGTGACGCGGCGTTCGCCGGCCAGGGCGTGGTCGCCGAGACGCTGAACCTGTCCCAACTGCGCGGCTACCGCACCGGCGGCACCGTGCACGTGGTGGTCAACAACCAGGTCGGCTTCACCACCGCCCCGGAGTACAGCCGGTCCAGCCTCTACAGCACCGACGTCGCCCGGATGATCCAGGCGCCGATCTTCCACGTCAACGGCGACGACCCCGAGGCCGTGGTCCGGGTCGCCCGGCTGGCCTTCGAGTACCGGCAGGCGTTCAACAAGGACGTCGTGATCGACATGGTCTGCTACCGGCGGCGCGGGCACAACGAGGGCGACGACCCGTCGATGTCCAACCCGCAGATGTACAAGATCATTGACTCGAAGCGCTCGGTGCGGAAGCTCTACACCGAGGAGCTGATCGGTCGCGGCGACATCACCGTGGAGGACGCGGAGGAGCTGCTGCGCGACTACCAGGCGCAGCTGGAGCGGGTCTTCAAGGCAACCCGGGACGCGGCCACCACGCCGCGCCAGCTCAGCCGCCCCAAGCGGGAGGACGAGCCGGAGCCGCAGGTCGACACCGCGATCGACGCCTCGGTCGTCCGGGCCGTCGGCGAGGCGCACGTCAACCTGCCGGAGGGCTTCACCCCGCACAAGCGGATCCAGCAGCTGCTCGACCGCCGGGCCAAGATGTCCGTCGAGGGCAACATCGACTGGGGCTTCGGCGAGATCATCGCGCTCGGCTCGCTGCTGCACGACGGGGTCACCGTCCGGCTCGCCGGTCAGGACTCCCGCCGTGGCACGTTCGTGCAGCGGCACGCCTCGGTGGTCGACGCGAAGACCGGCGACGACCACCTGCCGCTGAGTTCGCTCACCGGCGACGGCGAGCGGTCCCGGTTCTTCGTGCACGACTCGCTGCTGTCCGAGTACGCGGCCATGGGCTTCGAGTACGGCTACTCGGTGGAGAACGTCAACGCGCTGGTCTGCTGGGAGGCCCAGTTCGGCGACTTCGTCAACGGCGCGCAGTCGGTCATCGACGAGTTCATCTCCTCCGGCGAGGTCAAGTGGGGCCAGCGCTCCGCCGTCACCCTGCTGCTGCCGCACGGCCACGAGGGCCAGGGCCCGGACCACACGTCCGGCCGCCCCGAGCGGTTCCTCCAGATGTGCGCCGAGGACAACATGCGCGTGGCCATCCCGACCACCCCGGCGAACTACTTCCACCTGCTGCGCCGCCAGGCGCTGTCGCCGAAGCGCAAGCCGCTGGTCGTGTTCACGCCGAAGTCGCTGCTGCGGCACAAGCTCTGCGTCTCCTCGGTCGAGGACTTCACCACCGGCACCTTCGCCCCGGTGCTGCCGGACTCGGCCGCCCCGGCGCCGGAGCAGGTGAAGCGGGTGCTGCTCTGCTCGGGCAAGGTCTACTACGACCTGCTCCAGGCCCGGGCCGACCGCGGCATCACGGACACCGCGATCATCCGGATGGAGCAGCTCTACCCGATGCCGGTGGAGGAGATCCGGGCCGCGCTGGCCGAGTACCCGAACGCCGAGGACTACGCCTGGGTGCAGGAGGAGCCGGCCAACCAGGGTGCCTGGTCGTTCGTCGCGCTCAACCTGCTGGAGCACCTGGACGAGGTCCGGCTGCGCCGCATCTCCCGGCCGGCCGCGGCCGCGCCGGCGGTCGGCTCGGCCAAGATGCACGAGGTGGAGCAGGCCGCGCTGATCGAGGCGGCCCTCCCCCGCCCGTAATCTGAGCAGGGCCCGGAGTCGGGGGGGGGGGGGGGGGGGGCGGGGGGCCCCCCCCCCCCCCAGCCGCGGGGGCCCGCCGGGCCGCGTGCCGGGGGGGGAAGGACAGCACGGGCCGAAGGGAGCGGGGCT